>JAAERC010000166.1 GCA_024230695.1 Candidatus Zixiibacteriota bacterium | reverse complement strand
TGGCGTGGCGATTCCTTACTGGGCCGGGGTTCCGCTAAAGGATATGGAGTTTATTCAGTTTCATCCGACCGGTCTGGAAGGTTCTTCGATTTTGATGACCGAGGGTTGTCGCGGTGAAGGTGGTTATCTTCTCAATAACCGAGGCGAGCGGTTTATGAAGAACTATGTTTCAGAAAAAATAATGGAACTGGCGCCTCGCGATATTGTTGCCCGCTCGATTCAAACCGAGATAAATGAGGGACGTGGTTTTGAAGAGAGCTTTGTGCATCTTGATCTGCGGCATTTGGGATCACAGAAAATTAAGGAACGACTTCCTGGGATTCGTGAAATATGTCAAAAATTCAGGAATATTGATCCTATTGAAACACCAATCCCGGTTCATCCGGCTATGCATTATACAATGGGCGGTATTGACTGCGATAAAAATGGTGCAACCTCGCTTGAAGGATTCTACGCCGCCGGTGAGTGTGCCTGTGTTTCGGTGCATGGTGCTAATCGTCTTGGCGGCAACTCATTACTTGATACGGTTGTGTTTGGGACTCAGACAGGTAATTTTGTGGCCGAAAAAGTCAAGGGAATGTCGCAAACGGTTGATACTGATGCCTTAAATTCTGGTCTGAATTCGGAAAAAGACAGATACCACAAATTGCAATCATCAGAAGGCAAGGCCAATCCGTATGACATAAGGAATGAGTTGTCCGAAGTGATGAATGAAAAACTTGGTATCTTTAGAAATGAAACCGATATGAAAGCCGCTGTTGATCAAGTTAAAATGTTGAAGATCAAATTCGATAGTCTCCGGCCAATCACCGATACCGGTAAATTCAATTATGATTTCCTCTGGGTCACAGAGATTGCCGGGAATCTTGATACTGCACTTGCTATTGCTACCGGAGGTCTAAATCGCACCGAATCACGCGGAGCGCATTTCAGGATTGATTATAATAAACGGCTTGATGATGACTGGATGAAACATACCTTGCATAATTATCATCCTGAAGATCCGGAGATAACATATAAACCGGTCACAATGGGTAAGTATGAACCGGAAGAAAGGAAGTATTAATATGCCGACTTTCAAAGTATTCAGATTTAACCCCGATAAAAATGATCCTCCATATTTTCAGGATTATGATGTCCCTGAACAAAAAGGTATGACCGTTTTAGACGCACTTTATTATATTTTGGAAAATCTTGACCCTACGCTTGCTTTTCGTTCATCATGCCGGATGGGTGTTTGCGGTTCATGTGCGATGCATATTAATGGTCAGTACGGTCTTGCATGCGAAACTCAGGTGGCCACGCTGGGTGACAAAGTAACGATCCGTCCTCTGGCGCATATGAAAGTTATTCGTGATATGGTGGTTGATCTCGATCCGTTTTTTGCGCAGTATGAGGCAATCAAACCATATCTTGTCCCCAAGGATGTTCCGGGACCGCGCGAATTTGCCCAGACACCAAAAGAAAGAAAAAAACTCGATATTCTGGTAGATTGTATTTTGTGCGCGTCATGTTATGGATCATGCCCGGTAGTTGGCACCGATGAGAAATATTTGGGTCCTCATGCACTTTTAAAGGCTTTAAGGTTTATTGATGATTCTCGTGATGGTGAAACTAATGAGAGGTTGGCTTTTGTTTCCAATGATGCCGGTATCTTTCGCTGTCATACGATTTTTAATTGTCAGCAAGTATGTCCCAAAGATCTTGACCCAACCGGCGCGATCGGTAAATTGAAGATGAAATCGTTATGGGCCAAACTGACCGGGAAATTAACCAAGACTGGTTGAAAGTAGAACTTCATTATTTAGGCGGGGTAGTTTACCTCGCCTTTTTATATTTTCATTGAATCTTTTACTATTCTCTTGCGTAATAAGGATTCAAATAGGCAGAATTATAAATGGGTGGAAATATGAAACTATGTATAGGGATAATTGCTTTATCATTATTATTTCTTTTTAGTGATCAATGCAAAAGTGAGACAACCTCCGAAAAAATAGTTACAGTTGATTTTTCAATGGCTGAAAAGGCAATTGA
>JAAERC010000165.1 GCA_024230695.1 Candidatus Zixiibacteriota bacterium | reverse complement strand
TTGAGTCCAAACTTTAACTTTAGGCTTCGTTGTATTTGAAATTATACTTTGGATGAAATCGTTTTTGTCATTGATTAGCGTGACAAGCTCAAGCCAATCTTCATCAGGTATTTGTTTTCGGTATGAATGACCTATGTTTTTCATAAGCAGAAGTTGGCTTTTGAGAAATGAACAATCTATCTGTTTACACTCACTTTTCAGCAATCTATTAAATCGCCGAAGGGTTAAGGCTTGTAGCCCTTCGCCAGTATAATTCCACTCGAATGGATGCAAATAGTGGGCGTTCCAAGTTGAAATGAAATCCATAATCTGATTGATCAACGCTTCACCATTTTCAAACCAACCATTGTCCAACGTTTTCTGTTTCATAATGCCAAACCAGATCTCTATCATATTCAACCATGATCCATGAAATGGCAAGAAGTGGATTACAATGCGTTTATCTTCAGATTGCAGCCATTCCCGACGGTCTTTCCCATATTTTAATTTCGGGCAAACTACATTGCAAAGTTCAGCAACTTTTTGACAAAGTTTCTCCGTATAATGAGTTGAATAATTATCACAAATATAATGTAGAGACTCATTTTCAGGCTGAGATTTTACATGTTCCAAAAAAACTTCGATGAATTTTTCCGTATCGTGCTTTGACGTGCAGCGTCCAAAAATTTTACCGGTTCGATGATTCATGAACGCTATCAGGTTGGTTCTACCATTACGGCTGTAATGGGATTCCCTGTTTCGAGAATGGTCGCTCCTGAATGAATCCGGGGCGCAACGTGACAACGCCTGTATCCCGGTGCATTCATCAAAAAGAAAAAGATTTTTAGGCGGATTCGCATATAAGCCGAGAATGTGTTCCATTTTTGGAAAAAAATCCGGGTCGGTGATATTTAGAAAGTACCGGCTTTTATGTGGACGCAGTATGTTCGATTCGAGAAACCGGCGAATGGTGGAACGGCTAATTGGCCGGCCTATGATTTTAAGATCATTATTCAAATGATTCACCGCCCATGTCAATGTCCAATGAGAACATCCTGGCGCCGGCTTTGCCTGACAGTAAAACCCAATGGTTTTCAATTGCATTTCTTGGGTAAAGAGTGGTGGGCGGCCGCTCCTTCTGATATCGTCTAAAATATTATTTTCAACGCGGGGAATCCATCGCTGAACAGTGCTTACATCTCGATCAATATACCAGGAAATGCGTGAGGCGGGTATTCCGGCCTTGTGAAGCAACATGATTTCTCTTCGTTCTAAATACCGCGGAGTGGCCGAAGGAGGCGGATTCTCAAATGAGTGCTTCTCAATCAGATCATCGATTACGGATAAGAGTTTTTTTTTAATTCCGCAAGTATTTTGGGAAGCGACTTTTTAATTCGAGATAACCCGAGCTTTGAGATATGATATCGAACGGTTCTATCAGCCATGTTGATTTCGCATCGTTCTTTTAGAGCCTCTGCTATTTGTTTTCCCGTGGGCGGTTCTTTACTGAGAAGAGCAACAACAAATTGTTGGATAAGCTCGGCTTTCACTTCAGGCGTGACTAAATAATCTTGTCTTTGCCCTTGTCTTTTATCGAGCAGAGAATATACATCTCCTATTTTTAAATCACCAGAAAGCTTCAAGGTGTGCCGGGAGGAATAACCGATGATGTCGGCCGTTTGAGCATTTTTGAGCAGTTTGTTGTCAAGACAGGTTAAAAGGATCGTCTTGATCTGGAGCTT
Organism: Candidatus Zixiibacteriota bacterium; assembly: GCA_024230695.1. The sequence goes on along the minus strand of JAAERC010000165.1, from coordinate 534 downwards.
ATTTTGAATGGGAATTTTTAAGGGTTGGCAGCTTGAACCAAACGAGATCGCCACCTCGTTATCATCGATTTTTACACTTGCGGCGCCTGATTGGATGGTTTTCAAGGATGCGGGAGGTGGCGGTGATTTCCGTCGCCGATCTTCGAAGGCGCTAAAGCCTATTTTAAAAACGCGTTTAAAGAAAGATTTCAGGGTGTCATCAGGGACTTCAAGTGACATAGCGATAACGCTACGTTTAGCGCCGAGTAAATACAGCGCCAATCCAATGATAAGGTTTAATAACCGAATTCCCAAGATAGAACGGGCGCGCTCCATGCGATTTTGTGAATGTCGGCTTGAAAATTGAAGCTCATGGCAATTTAACATGTCGATGTGACCTCCTATTTCACCCATTAATTAAAAACTGCAACCACCTTGAGCCTTTATATATGAGGTCTGTGTGTATGTCAAGAAATATTTTGGGTGATTTAACAAATTTTCCGGCTATCCTGTATTGCCATGAGAGTCTGCAAAATTTATAGAACGCGGCACTAG
>JAAERC010000164.1 GCA_024230695.1 Candidatus Zixiibacteriota bacterium | reverse complement strand
TATCCCAATGGCCTGAAGGGTGAGGATATTCCGATTGAAGGTCGGTTATTGGCTGTCGTTGATACCTATGATGCCATTACTTCCGATCGGCCATATCGCGACCGCAGGGATCCGCAGATAGCAATAGACGAATTGAAAAAATTCAGAGGTACTCAATTTGATCCGGAGATTGTTGATATTTTTCTAAAGGCGTTTAATGGCGGACTTATCAAACAGGATCTTATCTCTCGTGGTCAGTCCAGTCTCAAGATGAAAATGCTTATCCCATCTTAAACGGTACCGGAATAAAACTGATTATAAATATAATTAAGGCGCAATATCCAATTATTTTTGCATGTCGCGGAAGTTCTATAGAATCATTTATTGTCGGCGGATGATTAATTCCAAACATAAAAACCATTGCACCAAACAACCACCAACCGGCCCACCAGAATCCCATAACAATCATAATTGGTAGTATTATTCGACCAACCAGACGTTGTTTTTTCCCAATTAGTGCATATATAACATGACCGCCATCAAGTTGTCCAAGCGGTAGTAGGTTTATCATCGTTACCAAAAGTCCGACCCAAGCGGCAAATGCGGCCGGTGAAAGCATAAAATCATATCCTTCCGGAATTGGTCCAATAATAAGCCAACTTAAGAATTTTATCAGCAGAGAATCTCCAAGCACTAATCCTGCTTCAGTGCCGGATAAAACGATTTCTGAACCTTGAAGACCAAAGCAGAGAACAATTACTGAAACGACAAAACCCGCAATAGGTCCGCCAGCACCAACTTCAATTAAATCGCGCCTGTTTGTAAATGGAGATTTTGATTTAATAATGGCCCCAAATGTACCTACTATATTTGGAGCCGGGATAAAATATGGCAATGACATAAATACGCCGCGCCTCCGACCAACCAGATAATGTCCGAATTCGTGAAAAAGAAGGATCGCCATCAGAGATAAAGTGAATTCAAATCTTTCCTGATAAGCTCCCGGTTGATCAAAATAACTAAAATCAAGACTTAAGAGAATCGGTGCAAAAAACATAGTTATTAGCGTCGCAAAAAACAGAAGAATATTCAGATATGGTATTCGATTTTTTTTTGGTTTTTTTAGGATAACCATCAAACCATTTATATCTTCGTTGATTGTGACTTCGAATCCTAATCGATCTAATCTGAACTTTATTTTTGATATTGCCGTTTTTTTATCAATTTTTGGTTGGGCACGAAAAAAAAGCTGGTCGTCATTATTGTAAATAGCCGAGACTTCCAGAAGATCGGCCAGCAGATAATAGATACTCTTTGATGTCGATTCCATATTTTTCAATTCACAATCCCCAATCTTAGGCACAAGTAATATCTGCAAAAAATATTGTGGTTACAACAAGATTAATATGATTCCCCAAAAAAAAGAAGCCCCGCCAAAAGGCAGGGCTTCAGTATAGTCAAGTCAATGATGTCTTACGGAGTAACGTACTGCGGGAGTGCCCAATCACCAAGAGGATTAGGACCCATGTTGAAGTACCAGTCGATCATGTAAGTAATGTCAAGGTTGTCAACATCTCCATCATTGTTAACGTCACCAAGATGCTTGAATGGGAACGGACCATTGCCGCCGCCATGTACAAAGCCGTTTAGATAAACGATATCAACGAGATTCATAATTCCATCATCGTTCATATCGCCACGACCAAAGCCAGCAAACTTGTTGATAATCATTGCCATGTCACCATATGCTTCGGCTGACGCAGCGCTGACTGCCGTATATTTACCAAAGAAAGCAAAACCATAGGTATCGAAGGCTTCCGGAGGAATCGGATCATCTTCATCACCTGTGTATGCCCAAGCTGGCAAATTAAGTTCGGCAATCGAACACCACAAACGTCTGTCAGTGCCAAGCGGGTATGGCATATAGTTCATGCCAAGAGTCGTTGGACGTGTCATCCATACATAGATGGAATCAAATCCAGGCTCTTCGCCACCATACCAAGCTGTGGTTGCATCAACAGTTCCACGCATTGGTTCAAAGCCAGGGCCAAACGGAATCTTAATAGTTCCGCCACCAAAATCAGTTTCTGATGGTTCATACTGCCAACTT
>JAAERC010000163.1 GCA_024230695.1 Candidatus Zixiibacteriota bacterium | reverse complement strand
TATCTTTGTCCGCCAGAGAGTTTTACGATTGTGAAGATTTAGACACACAAATAGGTTTTTAACAGGTCCTGAAGCAAAATAGGCCAGCGAATCAACAACTGTTAATCCGGTTTGGACATTTGCTCTTGTTTTATATTTTCCAAGGTATTTGCCATTTTTTAGATCATAAAAACGAACTCGACCTGTTGTTGTGCAGGCAATTAGCTTACCTCCTCCGATAGATAAGGGACCAATGGTCGAACCCAGAACTTTGCGCTTCCATTTCAAATTCAGATTGCCAGAAAATTCGGATGCCTTGTCAGGTTTAGAACCCCCATCATATCCGCCACTGTATGGCCAGATCGAATATGAGTAATCAATATCTCTTTCTAATCGGAATTTTTTTCCACAGCCTGAAAATATAAATGACAAGACTAATATAATTATTAATATCGTTCTGACTTTCATTAAAAGTTCCATCCAAAGAAGAAATTGAAATTGGTGTTTTTACTGATTTTCCTGAAATCTGTTCGACGTGAAAAATCAAAACGCAATAGTACGATCCGCCCCAATGAGACCCTGAAACCGGCTCCAAATGAGCCTTTTAATTCATCAAAAAACTCACTATCCAGAAAATGAAAATCCTCATCGGTAAAATATCCTGCATCTAAAAATAATGCTCCTCGAATAGCTCTGAAACCAATTGCCCCAAAAGGAAAACCGATATATAAATTATCAATTAGCGGGAAACGAAGTTCATTTGAGGAAAAGACAACATTTCTTTTATAAAACGCTCGACGGCCATACCCTCGGAATGACCAACTGCCCCCAAAATAGATTCTTTGCGGCTCGAAACCGGTTGAGCTGTATACAAAAAACCGATGAGCCATTGCCGAGAATTTGCCAAGTCTGAAATATTTACGAAGGTCCAACATTGCCATTTTATTAAAAAACTTTGTGTCATCAATAGCATATGTAAAACCAAAAGATAGATTATAGCGATGTCCATCAATCGGACCGGAAATATCCCATAATGAATTGTCAGAAACAATTGAAAAGAAGCTGGAAAGTAAGGCCGCTTTTCGTTTGACCAGCAGTTTACCGTCTCTGATAACTGGAACGCCAAAATCACGATTAGAGTAACGTAAGTAAGATGTTGATTCCAACCGGTTGAATTTCGATAATGGATAATTAAGATGAGCCAAACCTCCTGCCTGGCGCTCATAATAATAGCCATCATAAGCATTATAATACTCATCATATAAATGAAACAGACCAATCCCCCAATTCAAACGATGCTTCTTATTGAGATAGGTGGCGGCAATATTAAAACTGGTCAGAATATCATTTTTTGATTGTGCCGAATTAGCCAAAAGAAAATAATAAACATTATCTCCCAGCATATCGGATAAAGCGATCTGAATGCCACCCATAGCTCCATATACAGGATCATAAGAAATAGCTGATTGAGCAATATCAAATGAATAATCGGTTTGATATTTCACCGAAGATTTTATTGATTTTCGACTCAGTTTTTTGGGTTTCCAAAACGTCTGACCAAGCTGTTTTTCTTCTGCCAAAATAGGTGAGTCTTTTAATTGGGCCGCATAGATGTGAAAACCAAAATCCTGATAGCCGGAAAAAACAATTTGACTACTATCCGATGTAACTCTGGGGTCATATGCTCCGGTTAAAAGAGATGTGATCTGACTTATCGAATTATCTTTTTTGAGACTATATATATTATAGGCGCCGTTTCTATCAGATGAAAAATAAATTACGTCATTAAATGTCTCCGGGGAACGATCACGCCAATTGCCAAATGTCAGTTGCGTCGATTCTCCACTATCAATACTGAATTTATAAAGATTAAGGACACCATCCTGCCCAGCAGTACAACGATCAGATACAAAGACAATTGCTCTCCCATCTGTCGTAAAGGTGGGATCAATATCATAATAGAAATCATTCGTGATTTGAATCAGTCCTCCATCGTCGAGCGAAACAGTATAAATATCAGAGACGCCGGATATTTTTGTACCGCTAAACACAACCGACCGATTATCGGGAGAAAATTGCGGGGAAACAATCGCCGCCATATCAGGGAATTGATATTTGGCCATAACTTTATCTTGATGGATATTATATATATAGAGGACATCAGTTTCTTTGGATTTTGATGAAAACAAAATATCACCGTTTTCGTTTGCGTCAATTCCACTTTGCAGTAGATGTAGCGATTCAAAACTGGTTGATGTTCCACCCTTGACAAGAGTTCTCAGTTTTTTCTCCTCACCACTGGGGGACATCATATAAATGCCGGAATAACCCATCTTATTGGCTTTAAAAACTATCCAGTCTTCAGGACTCTCACCATTTTTAAATTGTACCGGAACACCCTTGAGAGCATAACCTTTTTTGGTCAGTTGTCGAGCC
>JAAERC010000162.1 GCA_024230695.1 Candidatus Zixiibacteriota bacterium | reverse complement strand
CGCATTTGTAGCATGCAGTGCGGTTGGGTTATCATTCCTATGGGGAGCAAATCTATTTTTTGAATTAATAGCATTGCCCGCCGATGCCAGAGTTATTGAAGAGATACTTTTTGTCTGGATACCTTCAGGACAGTTTAATGTAAATATCGGATTCCTGCTTGACCCTCTATCAATTGTAATGATTTTGGTCGTAACCGGTGTTGGATTCCTGATACATATTTATTCAATTGGATACATGCATGATGATCCCGGATTCGCGCGATATTTTACTTATTTGAATTTGTTTATTTTTTCGATGCTGGTTCTGGTTATATCTAACAATTATCTTTTGATGTTTGTTGGATGGGAAGGGGTCGGGCTTTGTAGTTATCTATTAATTGGCTTCTGGTTTGAGAAAAAATCTGCAACCGATGCCGGTAAGAAAGCATTTATTGTTAACAGAATTGGTGACTTCGGATTCTTATTGGGACTCTTTATTATATTCTGGCAGGTCGGTTCGCTTGATTTTATAACCGTTTTTGAAAAAGCTCCGACGGAGTTTGCAGTTGGTGGAACACTTATTACTGCCGCGACATTATTATTATTTCTTGGTGCCACCGGTAAATCGGCTCAGATTCCATTGTTTGTTTGGTTACCGGATGCTATGGAAGGTCCAACGCCAGTTTCTGCACTTATACATGCCGCGACAATGGTTACAGCTGGTGTATATATGATTGCCAGATCAAATGTCTTATATATGATGGCTCCAACAACTCTGGCGGTTGTTGCTATTGTTGGTATGGCCACGGCGTTTTTTGCCGGAACAATCGCTTTGGCTCAAAACGATATTAAAAAGGTTTTGGCTTACTCCACAGTAAGTCAACTTGGATATATGTTTGTTGCCTGTGGTGTCGCCGCTTTTACAGCCGGTATTTTTCATCTGATGACCCATGCTTTCTTTAAAGCATTGCTCTTTCTTGGCTCCGGATCGATTATTCATGCCATGTCCGGACAACAGGACATGCGCTATATGGGTGGTTTGAAAAAACATATGCCGACAACTTACTGGACATTTATTGTCGCGACACTCGCTATTGCCGGAATCCCGCTTTTTTCAGGATTTTTCTCTAAAGATGAGATTCTCTGGAAAGCATTTTCATCTCAATATGGTTCAACTTGGTTGTGGGTATTTGGGGTTCTTGCCGCCGCAATGACAGCTTTTTATATGTTCCGTTTAGTATATCTGACATTCTTTGGAAAAGAAAGAATGGATTCACATGTTAAAGAACATTTGCACGAATCACCAAAAGTGATGACCATTCCTTTGATGTTTCTCGCTGTGTTGTCAGTTATCGGTGGTTATGTTGGTATCCCGCACGTTTTGGGCGGAGTAAATTACTTTGAACATTTCCTTGAACCGGTGCTTCAGGCCGGGCAAAACCTCCCGGTTGCTTCACATATGCTGACTTCGGGAGCGCATAGTGCTGGAACCGAATTAGGACTTATGGCTGGCTCGGTTCTGTTAGTTCTGGTTTCGATTTATCTGGCTTGGTATCTCTATCGTAAGAACACAGCTTTGACAGGTAAGCTTAAAACAAGTATGTCGGGTCTGCACAAATTATTACATGGGAAATATTTTGTTGATGAATTATATGGTGCCGTTATTATCAGACCGATTGTTAACGGTTCACTATTCCTTTGGAAAATTGTTGATGTATTTATAATCGATGGTCTGATTAATGGTTTGGCTGTTGTTATTGGTGATATATCAACCGGACTAAGAACAGTTCAAACCGGCCGACTGGCGACCTATGCTACAATATTTTTGGCCGGGGTAGTTGTCTTATTACTTTTTGTTTTGTTGAGATAATATGGAAGATAGAATACTGACATTAGTTACATTTTTTCCGTTGATCGGCGCTGTTCTTTTGATGTTTGTCCCAAAAGAACGACACGATTCAATTAAATCGATTTCATTGATAATCGCTTTTATTACTTTTCTGTTCTCACTGATGATGTATTCGATGTTTGATCCGATTGCCAATGGAATGCAATTTGAAGTCAACATCCCGTGGATCTCATCATTTGGTATCTCGTATCATTTGGGTATTGATGGTATCTCGTTACTACTTATTATGCTGACGACTATACTATCTGTCATCATCATGATATCATCATGGAACTCTGTTAAAACTGGCGTAAAAGGCTATTTTATATCGATGCTGATGCTCGAGACCGGGATGCTTGGAGTTTTTGTCTCGCTTGATCTGTTCTTGTTTTATGTTTTCTGGGAAGCGATGTTGATACCGATGTATTTTATCATTGGTGTTTGGGGCGGTCCAAAAAAAGTTTACGCCGCGATTAAATTTGTTCTCTTTACGATGTTTGGCTCACTTCTGATGCTGGTTGCTCTTTTGTATCTGATGTTTATGTATCACAGCTTTGCCGGTGAGTACAGCTTCAGTTTATTGGAAATATACAAGATGCCGATTCCACTTGGCGCACAAACTTATATGTTTTTGGCTTTTGCCTTGGCTTTTGCAATAAAGGTTCCAATATGGCCGTTCCATACCTGGTTACCCGATGCTCATGTTCAGGCGCCAACAGCCGGTTCGGTTATTCTGGCCGGTGTTCTGCTTAAAATGGGCACATATGGTTTTATCCGTATTTGTCTGCCGGTATTTCCGGAAGCAACATTGCAGTTTGTTCCTTTGATTTCAATATTAGCTCTTATTGGAATCATATATGGTGCACTGGTCGCGATGGTACAACGTGATATAAAATCACTGGTTGCGTTCTCATCGGTCTCGCATCTCGGGTTTGTCATGCTGGGTATGATGGCGCTTAATGTCCAGGGACTTGAGGGCTCGGTCCTCCAGATGATTAATCATGGTATCTCTACCGGCGCACTGTTTTTGATAGTTGGTATGATATACGAACGACGACATACCAGAATGATTGCCGATTTTGGAGGTCTCTCTAAATCGATGCCGGTCTTTTCAATATTTTTTATGATAGCTTCACTATCCTCGATTGGTCTACCGTTAACAAACGGATTTGTCGGTGAGTTTCTGATTTTACTTGGCACCTATAAGGCTAATCCGGTTTATGCCATTATTGCGGCCTCAGGGGTGATTCTGGCCGCATGTTACATGCTCTGGATGTTACAACGGGTTATCTTTGGTAAAATTACAAATCCCGAAAATGAAAAACTTAAAGATTTAGATCTACGAGAGAAAATTGTATTGATTCCTCTGATGATTCTAATTTTCTGGATCGGTATTTATCCGAAACCATTTCTTGATAGGTTGGAACCGGCGGTAAAAAATATTGTCAGTATAGTAAACTCTTCTCGTGCATACAGTGAAGTAGGGAAAAATAAAGGGTATAAATGTGTAGGCGATAGATGTGAAACCCACACAGTGTCGGTTGGAGGAAGATAAAATGTCAGAAGTCACAATTTATACCAAACAAGGTTGCCCATACTGTGCGGCGGCCAAAGAGCATTATACAAAAGAGGGGATAGCTTTTACCGAAATAGATGTCTTTGATGTCCCCGGTGCCAAGGAAGAAGCAATAAAGATCGCCGGAGGCAAAGCGTTGGTCCCTGTGATTGTTAAGGATGGTGCAGTCGAGGTCGGCTTTGGCGGAGGTTGAGGTATATAGTAAGATGATACCCGTGAGGTATCAAAATTTGAAAGTTGAAAAAGTAAAAAAATAAAGAAGAACTGAAGATAAAGAAAAGTTATGGATATTAAATCAGCGGCAATATTTTTTGATATACTCTACCCGGAGATATTCTTACTGGCAGTGGGAATGGTTATTCTGGTAGTTGGAAATATCTTTAAGAACAGGACATTTCTGGCATATCTGGCGCTGGTGGGATTGATTGGTGGACT
>JAAERC010000161.1 GCA_024230695.1 Candidatus Zixiibacteriota bacterium | reverse complement strand
GATGATGGGATTTCATAGCCATTGGCTTCATCCCCAAAACGGATATGAGGCATATCAACCATAAAGGTAGAATCTTCGGTCAATTTGCTTTGTATCCCAAACAGGTATGAGTAATCTGCTGTGGCTGTAATAGTATCAGCATAACCGCCGGATATTGTTGAATAGTCGCCTTCGTTACTATTTTGAGATCCACCACCAACTGTGGAATTAGCTCCGCTGGCTGTGTTAATTCCACCACCGCCAACTGTGGAAGAAGCCCCGCTGGCTGTGTTGCCTTCACCACCGCCAATGGTGCCCACCCATTCGTTGGCCGTGTTTGTAGTACCGCCACCAACTGTGGAACCAATTCCGCTGGCTTCATTACTATAACCACCGCCAACTGAGGAATAATCCGCGCTAGCTGTATTATTTAAACCACCAGAGACTACAGATGAGCTACCAGAGGCAGTATTGTTAGAACCACCAGATATTGTTGCTGAATCTCCTGAGAGAGTATGACCCAGACCAATTGAGACCTTGCTGGTGATATTCCCGCCTGAGAGACCGTCAACTGAACTGATCGAAGTAGTAGTAGTAGCCCAGCTTACCTGACCAGATCCATCAGTTTGCAATACCTGATCAGCTGTGCCGTCAGATGATGGAATCTCATAGCCATTGGTTTCATCGCCAAAACGAATATGAGGCATATCAACCATAAAGGTAGAATCTTCGGTTAATGTACCTTGAATACCAAACAGGTATGAATAATCTGCAGTGGCTGTAATAGTATCAGCATAACCGCCGGATATTATTGAATAGTCACCTGCGTTACTATTATGTAAACCGCCGCCAATTGTGGAGCCATAACCGCTGACTTCATTAGTATAACCGCTGCTAACAATGGAGTAATTCCCACTGGCTGTGTTTCCATTACCACCACCAACTGTGGAAAAATGTCCGCCGGCTATGTTACTATTACCACCGCCAACTGTTGAATTTTCCCCGTTGGCTGTGTTTGAAGTACCGCCGCCAACTGTGGAAGCAACATTGCTGGCTGTGTTTGAATTACCGCCACCAACTGTGGAATACAAAATACTAAATCCCCCATTAGCTCCGGTAGTACAGGCAACGCCCAAATTAACATGCGAATAGGAACCATTGCTCCAGAGCTTATTATCAGCTCCGCCACGCGCGATACCGAGATAATTATTGGTGTAAAGCACCGAATCGGTAACACTCCAGTTGGAGCTTCCGCCCCCTGAAACAGTAGCCCAGCTTACCTGACCAGATCCATCAGTTTGCAATACCTGATCAGCTGTGCCATCAGATGATGGGATCTCGTAGCCATCGGTTTCATCGCCAAAACGGATATGAGGCATATCAACCATAAAGGTAGAATCTTCGGTTAATGTACTTTGAATACCAAACAGGTATGAATAATCTGCAGTGGCTGTGATGTTGTTGCTAGAACCGCCGGATATTGTTGAATAGTTGCCCGCGTTGCTATTTTGCGATCCACCACCAACTGTGGAAGAAGCTCCACTGGCTGCGTTAAATCCACCTCCACCAACTGTGGAAGAAGCCCCGCTGGCTGAGTTACCTTCACCACCGCCAACGGTGCCCACCCATTCGTTGGCCGTGTTTGTAGTACCGCCACCAACTGTGGAACCAATTCCGCTGGCTTCATTACCATAACCACCGCCAACTGTGGCATAATCCCCGCTGGCTTCGCCAGATTCACCAGCGACAAAGGCAGAGTTACCGGCGTTAGTGTTGTCAGAACCAATATTAAGTTTGCCTGATATGACCCCACCACTGGCACCGTCAACAGTAGCAACACGAAAGGCATAAGGGACCGTGACCAACTGAATTCGAGGAGTTATTGTCTCGCTGGCAACTTCAATTTCCAGCCAGCGGTTTGAACCTGAAAATACTGCATTAGTAATAGGAACCGCAGGAGTGCCTTCACCAAAAACGACATCAAACAAACCATCAGTAACTGATACTGCGGGATGTATTTCACTCCATTGCGACGACCCCACTGTTGCATCATCGAAGATTGTAAATGTCATCGAAACTGTGGATGTTACCGGATCACCGGCTCCATCGGTTAAACTGCCCTGATAATTGATCGTGTTTGGCACTTCGGCCAAGACAGAACCAATGATCAACAGAAATGTCATTGTCAATAAGGTTAGAATTTTGGTGAAAAACATCAGTTACTCCTTACTAAAGATATGGATTTAATCTGTAAATTTTGTGTACTCATATATTATTTCTGCCACATATGATTCAATTATTTTTCTAAGCCAATTTGACTTAGATGAAGTAAAATATAAGACATTGTGTTGAATGTCCTTGCACAACAAATAAGATACACTTTGTGTTGTTTTTGTCAATAGTATAAGTGCAATTTTAAATCAAATTAAATAGTCGTAAGTTATTTATTTTCAATTTGTTCAAAGCTTGAGCAGAACGAAATTCAGTATAGTACCGAATATTATTTTATTTGGATGCGAAGAGCGATTTTGTTTGCCTATATTCTACTACTACTTACTCAACCGTGACTGATTTGGCCAGGTTACGTGGTTGGTCAATATGGCATCCTCGTAAAACAGCAATATGATACGCTAAAAGTTGTAACGGAATAACCGACAAAAGCGGCGAAAACAGACGTTCTGTTTTCGGAATATAAATTACATGGTTTACTTTTTCGGCAATTTCAGTATCACCTTCGGTGGCAATTGCAATCACATTACCTTTGCGAGCCTTAACCTCTTCAATGGTAGAGATGACCTTATCATAAACCGAATCTTTCAGGGCGATAACAACCACCGGCATATTTTCATCGATCAAAGCAATTGGGCCATGTTTCATCTCAGCGGCCGGATACCCCTCAGCATGAATATATGAGATCTCTTTAAGCTTTAGGGCACCTTCCAAAGCGGCCGGGAAATTAACACCTCGACCTAGATATAAGAAATTATTTTTTTGATAATACTCTTTTGCGATATCTTTAATTTGATCCTCAATACTAAGGCATTGATTAACCTGCTCCGGAATCTTTTTGAGGGCATCAATCAATTCCAAACCCTGCGTTACAGATAGCTGACGCATCCTTCCCAGAAGCAGAGTAATAAGCGAAAGAACCATCACCTGAGATGTAAAGGCTTTTGTAGATGCAACCCCGATCTCCGGTCCGGCATGGACATAAACGCCACCATCGGTTTCACGTGCGATTGTCGAACCAACAACATTACATATCCCAAGAACGGTGGCCCCTTTTTTTCGTGCCTCCCTCATGGCCGCCAATGTATCGGCGGTTTCACCCGATTGACTGATGACAAACAGAAGCGTGTTCTCCTCTATAATAGGAGCCCGGTATCTAAATTCAGAAGCATATTCAACCTCAACAGGAATTCGAGCCAGTTCTTCTATCATATACTCACCAATAAGAGCCGAGTGCCATGATGTCCCGCAGGCAGTAATAATTATCCGGTCGATCCGACGTAACTCATTATACTGAAGATTTAATCCATCAAGAATTGGCGTTCCATCATCAGAATTTAAACGTCCCCTGATTGCATTTTGTAATGTTGTAGATTGCTCATAAATTTCTTTGAGCATAAAATGATCGTAACCACCCTTTTCAATCATATCGAGGGTCCATGATATCTCCTCGATCTCGTGTGTTCTTTTCATTCTGTCGATAGTAGTGATTTCATAGCTGTCTGCCTTGACCGTCGCAATCTCACCTTCTTCTAAATAAACAGCACGATTAGTATATGATAGAATTGCCGAAACATCGGAAGCAATAAAATTCTCATTGTTACCATGACCAAGGATTAACGGTGAACCCTGCCGAGCCGCAACAATTGTATCAGGCTCATCCGATGACACAACCGCGATACCATAGGTACCTTCAACTTGAGTTAAGGCGTTTCTAACGGCCTCAGTCAGGTTACCATCATAATGTTCTTCAATTAAATGAGCCAGAATTTCGGTATCGGTATCGGTCCGGATATTATGGCCCTTATCTGCCAAAAATTGTTTCAAGGCACGATAATTTTCGATAATGCCATTATGAACCAAAGCTATTTTTTCTTTGCAATCATAATGCGGATGGGCATTTAAATCAGATGGTTCACCATGTGTCGCCCAACGGGTATGAGCAATCCCGTGTCCGGAATCAAAATTCATCCCGCTCATTTTTTCCTCAAGATTATTTATCTTGCCAGCCTTTTTTTCGGCTACCAGCCGTCCATCCTGAAATAACACGATCCCGGCTGAATCATAACCTCGATACTCAAGTCGCTTGAGACCATCCATCAAAACTGGCATCGCCTGACGATACCCCGTATATCCAACAATTCCGCACATAATTATTATCTTATTTTAATAGTTTAAATATTTCATTCTTTATATCGCGGGTCAATTTTCGATTATTTGTCTCAACAATCAATCGATAGATCGGTTCAGTGTTTGATTTCCTTATCTGGAACCATCCGCCGCCAAAATCAAATCTAAGACCATCGCGTTTATCAATTTTTAATCCTTTAAAACTCTTTTTTGCCGCTTCTTTCATCTTGGCCATCTTTCGGTCAAATCCGGCAGGAAGCGGCGCCTTGGTTTTTATATTATAATATATCGGCAAAGTTCCCACTAAACCTGAAAGTTTCATCTTCGTTTCTGCCAGTAAAGCGGAAATAATTGCGCCCCCAACAAGAGCATCCCGCCCGCAATGAAAAGCCGGGTAGATAACGCCTCCATTACCCTCGCCGCCAATTACAGCCCTATTTTTTCTGATACCGGCGATAACATTCGCCTCACCAACCGGGGAATAAAACAATCTGGAACCGGCCTCACTGGCGACATCTTCTGTTACACGAGAGGTTGACAGATTAACAACCACCTTTCCCTTCTTTTTGCTCAGAACATATTTGACCGCCAATGTCAGCGTTAATTCCTCACTGATTGCTTTTCCGGTTTCATCAACAAGGGCCAATCTATCGGCATCGGGATCGCAGGCCATTCCCAGATCAGCTTTATATTTTTTTACTGCTCCCGAAAGCATTTTTAAATTTGCCGGAGTCGGCTCCGGTTTATGAACAAAATCACCATCACCCAAACAATTAAGCCGAATAACCTCGATACCCAAAGCCTCAAGCATTTCCGGAAGTGCATACGATCCAGCACCATTGACAGCATCAACTACAATTTTTAATTTGGCTTTTTTGATTTTGTTCTTATTAATAATATCGAGTTTCAATACTTGTTTTATATGACGATCTATCCAGCTATTATCAGATTTTAAACTTCCCAGCTTTTTATGTCCGACAAACTCGAATTTCTCAGAATTGAATATTTTATTCAATTTTGCCAAATCTGTTTTATCAATAAACTCGCCTTTTTTATTAAATAATTTCAGAGCATTCCACTCCGATGGATTGTGACTCGCCGTTAAACAGATCCCGCCAGCCGCCTTTAATCCAGTCACAGCGATCTCAACAGTCGGGGTCGGAATAATGCCAATATCTATTACATCGCACCCGACCGACCGCAAGGCGGCGATCACGGCCATTTTAAACATCTGTCCCGATTGACGACTATCTCGGCCAACAACGATTTTGCGGCCATTTAAAAGTGTCCCAAAGGCAGCGGCATATTTGGCCGTCATTATTGGATCTAATCCGGTTCCAACTATCCCTCTTATACCCGATGTTGAGACCATCAATGTTTTCTTTACTTTTTTCAAACCAATATCCCTATTAATAGATTATTATTTTTTAATGTTATCTTAAAAGATTACAAAATTTTATGCAAAAACACAATAATTCGTATTAGTCAACAATAGTCAATGAAATTTGATTGACTTTCAAATACTTAGGCCACATTTTTGTATTACACAAAAAGGAGAACCAATGCCGATACACAAATATAAAAATTATAGCCTTCATTATGAAAAATATGGAGATGGAAAAACGGCCCTCCTTTTGATACATGGATTATTCGGCGATAACAACAGCTGGAAATATCAGATAAATTATTTTTCCGATAAATATACTATCATTGCTATTGATTTATTTGAGCATGGACTAAGCTCCAAAAATATCGACCCAATAGATGTTACCCATCTTGATGCCGAAGCGGCTGTTGATCTGATGAAAACTATTGGTTTGCCATATTTTGCATTAGGTCATAGTTTTGCCGGATATGTTATGCCTGAGATAATAAAGCTTGACGGGGACAGATTAAAAGGAGCCGTTTTTATTGATTCGACATATTTGGGAAACTGGCAAATATTGGAAACGAGAATCAGATTCGGAGAAGTAAAACTGGCCTTGGAAGATGAGAGACTGGCCGCCGAATCAGAATTTTGGTATAACTCATTGATCGCCAAAAATGCCAAACAGGAAGACAGAGATCTGATTTTATCATCATTTAGAAAAGGGAATTATCGGCAGACGTTTGAATCGGTGGCCAAATGCCGTAAGTTTCTTATAAAATATCCGGCAAAAGAAACGCCTATCAGAGAACATCAAAAGATTTTTATTCTGGAAAACGGAGTTGGAAAAAAACCGGAATTTATAAAATCGTGGGTCAACTATTTCAAACTGGCCGACTATTATCTATTTGAAAATGCCGGCCACTTTTTTCATATCACCCAGCACGAACAATTTAATAAGGTACTGGAATATTTTCTTGAAGAGAATAACTAAATTTCAATTAACTCATCATCTTATCTATTCACTCTCCAACCGTTCCAATTCCTTTTGATAGTATTCATTTTCGGGGTCATGTGAGACAGCATTTTTCATTGCCTCAGTCGCGCGATCGATTTTATTATTAACCTCCAGAATTTCCGACAATGTTCCATACGCCCGAGCGCGGAATTTCCCCGGATGTACCTGCGTCAGCGTCTTGCGGGCAAACATCTCAGCTTCATCAAGATTTATTTTCCTTATCAAACACCATTTGGCAAACATGTAATAGGTATCGCGATCACTCTGCCAGCCCTGAGGCATAACTGATTTTTTTATTCTGATTGCTTTTTGTACATCATCTTCAATATAAAGCGTGTAATCAGCCTGCAGATCAATATTGGCGGCCTGCATCTGTTTATTTTTCGACAAAGCGGAAGTTTCAATACCGGCTTTGAGGTATTTTGCCAGCTTATCAAGATTGTCCGTTTTGACAGCAAGCCGGGTCATCAGCCGGGCCACATCAACAATATTTCTACTGTTCTTTTGCTCCATCCCCAAAACAGCATCGGCGACCGGAATGGCCTCATCAAAAGGAAGTTCATCTTTCCAAATCGCATTGGCAATATTTTCAAAAATCTTATAAGAGTAATTAAAACCTGTTCCCTTACCAAGCTCTAACGATTTTCGGTAAAAATCCACTGCCTTTACATTTTCACCACTC
>JAAERC010000160.1 GCA_024230695.1 Candidatus Zixiibacteriota bacterium | reverse complement strand
TAATCGCGGAACCGTTGGTATCGCGCATTCCGGCAAAGACAGTGGCGGCTCGCAGTTTTTTATTACTCATACCGCGGTACCGCATCTTGATGCCCGCTATACGATTTTTGGAACTGTTCTTACCGGTATGGAAGCCGTTGATAAAATCACACGCGGTGATACGATCTATACGGTGAGTATTGTAGAACAGAAAGATAAAGTGGAAGAAACGAATTAAATAAATTTGTTGTTTATATTGTGAAGAAAATTTATTGATTTTTTGGGAGGATAGATGAAAACAAAAACAATTTCAATTGAGATGGCGCCTGATCTGAATTTGATATTCGGAATGTCGCATTTTATAAAAACAGTGGAAGATCTATACGAGGCCATAGCCGGTATCTCAACGACAGTAGAGTTTGGTATCGGTTTCTGTGAAGCCTCTGGGCCTTGTTTGATTCGCTCCGACGGTAACAATGAGGAATTGATTAAACTTGCCGAACAAAAGATGTTTGATATTGCCTGCGGGCATACTTTTATAGTTTTTATGCGCAATGCATATCCCATCAATTTTTTACCACGAATCAAAATGATCCCTGAGATAGTTTCGATCTTCTGTGCCACTGCCAACCCGGTTGAGATAGTGATTGCCGAAACTAAGCAGGGACGGGGAGTTATGGGCGTTATAGATGGCTTTATGCCAAAAGGCATTGAAACCTCCGAAGATAAACAAAAACGCCACAAATTCCTTCGTGACATTGGGTACAAACGGTAATTTCTGTTTTCTAGAATCACTCATGTACAGACACGTATAAATATGAATTAAGTGTGATGTTGTAGAAATTTTGTTTTTGTTTGGTCACGGGAGTAATAATGATGAGTGTAATTAAAAATCGATTATCAACGATGAGTCATGCCGATAATGGGCAAATTTAGGTATTTGCCGAATGGGGATTAGTATAATATAGTAAAAAAGATTGTTGCGGATAGATTATTATCCGATGTCAGAGCGCATTTTGGTTTTACCTGAAGTCTGACTCTTTCCATACTAATAATTAAACTTCCTATAAGGCCGCCAGCGATTGAACCAATAATAATAGGGGTTATTAATTTATTAATTTCACTTGAATTGCTCCGACTTAAATAAGAATATACTCCCTTATTTCTTGAGTTGTATGATGTAAGGCCAATAGCTAATCCTCCCAGGGATCCAACTATTATACCTGCTCCTACCATCTTTTTCTTACGATAAATTTTACAAATATCCGTTTGTGCTATATTAGCGACTCCGGTAGAGTGGCTCCAAAATTTTATTGAATCACCGACATTTTCCTTGAATTTACACTGAAACAGATTTCCAGAGTTTGTTTCAATTTTTATAATGTCACCATTTTTTAGTTTTCTGGAATGAGCTACCGAAATTAGTAAAAATATTGAGAAGAAGCAAAAAAATAATCTGAAAGTGATTTTTGACAATTTATAGTTTCCAATCTAATAATTATATCTCTTTTACAATGTAATATATGAAGATAAGAGAAGTCAATAGTTATCAGCTTTTATTGTGATTTCTTTCCTCTTGAAATAGGCTCAACTGTTTCGTATTTTAGTTCAACGTAATTCTATAAAACGGGAAGGAAAAAAATGGCTTCTGAGACAAAATCAAAAAAAGACGATAAAAATTCAATATTACAAAGAAATGATGTTGCGGTAAACGATAAATGGGATGTTTCTTGTATCTATAAAGATGATAAAGCATGGGAAGATGATTATAAAAAGGCGCAGGAGATAATAAATGAGGCGCCGAAGTTTTCCGGTAAGTTGACCGAGTCGGCCGATCTTTTATTTGAATGTCTCGAAACACAAACCAAGCTTGAGCTGATTTGTGGAAATCTTTTTCAGTATGCCAAGTTGAATCAGGATCTTGATAACCGCGAATCAAAATATCAGGGTAAAACCGATCAGTCGGCGATGCTTGGTTCGATGGCCGGGGCCGCATTTTCATATGTGGAACCGGAGCTATTAAAAGTTGATGATGAGCAACTGCAAAAACTGGCCGACAGTTTTCCCAAAAAAGATATATATGATTTTTATATAAAAGAGCTGATTCGCTCCCGGAAACATATTCGTTCGGCGGAAGTAGAGGAGCTTCTGGCCCAGTCGGCGATGATAGCGCGCGGTTCGGAAACGATATTTTCATTGCTCGATAATGCCGATTTAAAATACCCTTCGATCAAAGATGAAAATGGTGAAGAAGTACAGTTGACCAAACAAAGATTCCAGAAATTTATGGAATCCTCTGACCAGCGTATTCGCCGTGATGCTCATAATGCTTTTAATTCGGTTTACTTAGAGCATATCAATAGTATCAGCGCGACCTTGTCAACCTCGGTCAATAGCGATGTTTTTTACTCCCGCGCCAGGAAGTATGACAGCTGTTTGAATATGGCTCTTGATGCTTTTAATATTCCGGTATCGGTGTATCATTCATTGTTAAAAACAACCGGAGACAATCTGACCGGGTTTCATAAGTGGGTCGGACTGCGCAAAAAGATTCTCAAATTAGATAAGATACATCCTTATGATATTTATAATCCGCTTTTTCCGGAACAGAATTTTGAAGTGCCTTATAACGATGCGGTCAAAGAGGTGCTTGAGGCAGTGACTCCGCTGGGGGAAAAGTATTGTGAGGATTTGAAAAAAGGTTTTGCCAGTAACTGGGTCGATGTTTATGAAACCGAAGGTAAGACCAGTGGTGCATACAGCTGGAGTAATTTTAATACTCATCCGTTTGTACTGATGAATTACAATGGCACTATTGGGAATATGTTCACATTGGCTCATGAGATGGGTCATGCGATGCATAGTTTCTTATCGAATAGCACCCAGCCATTTACCAAAGCACAGTATGCTACATTTGTCGCCGAGGTAGCATCAACTCTAAATGAAGGATTGATGCTTGATTACATGCTGAAGAAAACGACCGACAAAAAGAAAAAACTGTTTTTGCTGAACAAACATATC
>JAAERC010000159.1 GCA_024230695.1 Candidatus Zixiibacteriota bacterium | reverse complement strand
CGGGGTTCTATGGTTCTTGGGGTCGGAATGACCAAAAGTGTAAACTTTGATAAACTTTTCGGCTTAGGCCATACTGATAATTCTGCATCCGGGGACATTACAGCTCTTGGTGATGAATTTCAATCGGGCGCATTAACTCAATGGGGCGCGGGAATCGGGCTTGATTTATCGCCGCGTATATCATTTGGAGGTGCATTATATCTTTACACTGGGACGCATAATTACAACTGGCAATATGCCCTTGATTCGGTCGATGTCCTATCGTATGAAGCAGAGGATATTATTGTTGATAAATATCTTGGGTATAATATGAAGCTGGCCTTATCACTACGATTAAATTATTTACTTTCCATTGGAATAGCGGTGGAGACACCATTAACATTAAATGTTGAAGAAGAGTACGATGGATACGAAATAATAAATGGTTCTTCTGATTATTACTATGATTACACCGAATATGATATCAAAAAACCATTTGTTTTTTCGGGCGGCATCTCGGCACAATTTAATAACTCAACTTTGATGGCAGATTTTGATTATACGGACTGGAGCCAGCTTGAGTATGGTGATAATATCGCGATGGAACTTTACAATGATGATATCAGGTCCTATTACAAAGATGTACTAAGATTTCGACTCGGCGGTGAGTATGTTTTCCCCAGGGCCGGACTTTCAGTCAGGGCCGGATATTTTAGTGATCCCCTGCCTATCGAAAATAACTTTGTAGACAATAATCGAAATGGTATTACTTTTGGGTTGGGAATATTAGTAGATCAAGTGATGACAATCGACCTTGCTTTTGTGCATGGTTCATATGAGCGTAATTCAGATTTTATATATGCAAGACAGTACGACAACACCGACCCTGAATATCCAATTCTAACGGGAACACACAATCTGATTGTTGATGAAGAGATTTCTTATAACAGATTGTTTCTAACAACCGCGTATAGATTTTAAAACAGTTTCGATTTACAGATTCAATAGATAAAAGCGACTATCCGGTCGCTTTTATTTTGCTATTGACTATTTTGCACTTTATGGTTAATTTAATTACATAAACACGATTTATGAAAGTGCTTTAATGAAATCATTTTTAATTATAATAATCGCGGTAATTTTGTTACCTCAAATTAGTTACGCTGGCACCTCACATGAGATTGGTTTTGGATCATATTTATTAAAAGAGAATAATAATTTTAATACTGATTTCGGGTTTAATCTACATTTCGATTTGTGCCCCAATAATGTTTTAGTTTTAAGAACAGCAATCGCAGGAATTATTTCAAAAGAGATAGTTGGCTTTCGAGCTACCTATAGGAGCAAAATAATTCTTAAGGATAGATTCCTCATACTATCTCTTGAAAAATCACTCCTATATAGAATTAACAAGGGGAAATATAAACCATATGCAGGAATAGGGATTGGATTTTATTCTACAACACTTGCCGATGCCTACTACCTTTTTTTTAAATCATCAAAATATACATTCGGATTAAATCTTTGTGGCGGAATTAAACTTCCAATAAATTCCAAATGGTCATCCTATATAGAAGTAAAACAGATATTATTTTATTATACGGCTGGTGACAACAATATTAGTTATACTGATACTTCAGATGGATATAATGTCACTGTCGGGATCTCTTTCCCTAATAGAGTAGTAAATATGAATAGATTTGTTATAAACGCAGGATTATCTTATAGGTTATAAGTTAGCATGAAAACAATAATTATTGCATTAATTTTACTGTTATCGATAATACTGCCACATGCCAGCAATGCGGCCACGCATGAGATGGGTATTGGAGTTTCTGTTCTAAATGTAAATAGTAGTTTAAATAGTGATTTTGGTTTTAACCTTTATTATGATTATTCACCAATTAAATTTCTAATAATAAAATCTGAAATAAGTGGTCAGTTTTTTGACAATATTTTATCAACATCGACAAGGGATACTTATTGGGATGATTTTTACCTAAATAGAGAATCTCTTTCAGAACGGCCACAAAACTCTGATTATTGTTATAGTTTCTCATATGAAGAATCAATTCTTTACAAAACTACACTAGGCAAATTCAAACCATTTATCGGCATTGGAATTGGGTATCATATATTAAGTAATTCCGTTAATATATTCGTTTCTGACAAATCCCAAATATATTCATTAGGATATAATATTCGCGGAGGATTTAAATATCCAATAGGGCCCAAATTATTTACATCAATCGAGGCAAAATATACATACACAAATTATTCCAATGATAATATTAATTATCGCAGTCAATTAGGTGGAGGTGCCTTGGTTATTCAACAATATTCAACGAATGAGATTCCAAATCTGAATAGACTTGTAGTACACGCTGGCTTATCGTTTAGATTGTAATTGAATCGCGAATCTTATTATCAGAAAATAGAGAAATCTTCTTTATATCTTTTCCCAGCGATTCAATACCAGCTTGAGAAATTCTTCCATTTTGGCAAAAACTTTGGCCTGATATATTTTGGCTTTTTCAGCATTGTATTCCGGGATGCCCTCATTCTCTTTGTATAACAGTATCGAACCGGGAATCGGATATATCTTGGCGCCAGGCTGATAAAAATATGGCATATCATCATCATATAAAGATTTATTCACTAATGACTCATCAACCGCCTGAACCATCGAGGCTTCATCATTGGCACCATGACCACCATGTTCGCCAAAAAACTCCTGCGTCACATCTCTGCAGATATCCCACCAATTAATCACCGCTATTTTTATTAGGGTCTGCCTATGAAATCTGAGCGCGATCTCGCCAAGAGCCTTATCATTTCCCCCATGACCATTGAGAATGATAACTTTTGTAAATTTATTATCACTGAACGATTTTAAAATATCTAAAATATAGTTAATAAAATTATCAGTTTCAACAGTGATCGAACCGGGATGCCCGTACAGAGATTTTGTTATTCCGTAATTAACGGTTGGGGCGATTAGAGCATCGAT
>JAAERC010000158.1 GCA_024230695.1 Candidatus Zixiibacteriota bacterium | reverse complement strand
GATATGTTTTTGTAGCGTTTGTTTTATTTGGTGGAGAAAATGGGAGAAAGTATTAACAATACTAATTCAGATAATAAGTTCGCCAAAAGAATTGAATATGAGCTAAAAAGAGCTGAGCGGTATCGTATTTTTGTCTCTTTTTTGGTTTTCGATCTTGGATTTATATTAGACACTATTGGTGACTTCTCAACAGCTGGTGAAAATCATCGTAAAGGTTTTATTAATTCTCTAAATTCAATAATTGGGAAATCGGTTCGGGAAGTTGATACAGTTTCTAATGGTAATCGAGTGAAAATTGGCGTTTTATGTCCTGAGACATCCCGGCAGGGTGCCGAAGCTGCGGCTAAAAGAATTCAATCGGCATTAAGCAATTATTGCCTCGATCATTTCAAAAATTCAAATGATTATGTTATTCCGGTTGAGATTTCATCATTTCCGGATGCGGCAGGAAACAGATCGATTGCAAGTTATACTGAGGAATATGCTAACAGAATTGAATAGATATTTATTAGAAAATAGATAGATTATGTAAAGTCGCAATTATGCGGCTTTTTTTGTTTGTATATATATAGCTATTCTAAATTTCTTATCTATTTTAGATAAATTTGTTCAAAATGGATTATCTCCAAAATAGCATTTGATTTAATTTTGAAAACTATCTATATTCTCAGTCGGTCAGTATTGGACTAAAATTTCATATTGATCGGTAGCAAATTTTCAATGCCCCCGTAGCTCATCTGGATAGAGCATCTGCCTTCTAAGCAGAGGGTAACAGGTTCGAGTCCTGTCGGGGGTATATATTTAATTAAAATCAATGGTTTTATTAGGTTTTATTATTTTCCATAGGGGCAAGTAGGTTCAGGACCCTCCTTATAAATATAATTTATTAAGTAAACAATATCGAGAATATTGAGTATTAAATCATGATTTACATCCATTCTATCGGGCGGGTATGGCTGTATATCATCTTTGTAAATTGCATTAACAAGATAGACGACATCAAGAATATTAATTATTTCGTCACCGTCAAAATCAGAGCAAATAAAATCACATATATTACCAATTCCATCCCCATCATTATCCGGTTGCCAGGGATTATCATGATAAGGGCAGTTATCGCAGCCATCGCCTAATTCGTCATCGTCAGAATTAATTTGATCAGAATTGTGAATATCGGGACAATTATCATCAACATCTAAAATATTATCATCATCGGCGTCCATGTCCATAAAAATGACTTCACTGGCCCAGAAATTGGGGATAACCAGAATATTATTAACCTTATCAAAATAAATATCCGCCGGCCCATTTAGGCCGCTGGCGATAAGTATTGGAGGTTCGGAAAAATCTCTGTTATATCTATAAACTGCATTTGAACCCTGTCCAAGATATCCAAATGAAGAGATATAGACATTACGGTCATTATCCATTGTTATACCATCCAAATTGGAAAAAGGTGTTGCTGCCAATTGTGAACCGGATGATCCGTCAAGACTGAGAGATCTAATAGGTGAGTTAACATCAAAACGGACATACATAAGGTAATTGTTTGCTGAATCATACAAAATACCATTTGGCCTGAATAAACCGGAAGCAATAGTAGAAAAAGTTCCATCTTCCATATTCAGTTTATGAATTAATCCAGTAGCGACATCGGTAAAATATAAGTATCCGGCTTGATCAGAAGTGATGTCATTCAATTCTACAGAACCGGGAATCTGATATGATCTGTGTAATTCATCGGTTACCAGATTAAATGCCAATATTTTTGTCATATTTGTAACATAAAGTGTATCATCAACTATTACCGTCCCCAACATTTTTGGCGGTGATTGATAATATACCGTGGTATCAAGATTATTATTAATTTCAACAAGACAGGAAGTGCTTACATCTGAGAAAAAATATCGATTTCTGGCAGAATCGTAAACGCCGCTTTCCGGGCGAAGTAAATGGGTCCAGATTTGCGCCAGAAGAATTGACGGCAGGGATATAAAAAGAAAAAACAGGATTAAAAGCACCTTAGACATACAACCTCCTTAGTATAATTGCATTATAATTCGCTTACATTATTGAGGTAGCTTTGCTACTCAAATCTTGCGCTTTATTTTCTTTTTTTAATTTCATTTGCGATACTAAACAAAATCTATATATTTATTGTGAAATTAGGTATGAATCATAAGTAATATGAAAATCAACGAATTTTATAAATCTGCTTTGTCTGGCAATCAGGATGATATTAATCGTCTTTATGAAACTTTGTCTGCAAGATTTCGGCTATTTATGCGCCACAGAGTTAGTAATGATGAGGATGTGGAAGATATTGTTCAGGATGCTTTAATGACTATTCTCAATGAGTTTGATAAAATTGAGATAAAGACTAGTTTTTCAGCCTGGGCCTATAAAGTGCTTGAATATAGATTTTTGGCGTTTATACAGAAAAAAGGCAGACGTTCGGCAAAGGAAAATAATACAACCGAACAGGTTTTTGCAAATATAAGTGATAATAAGACTATTGATCATGAATTAAGACGCAGAATAGTTGGTTGTATGCAGAAACTGGTTGATAATAATCTTCGTGGTGCCAGAATAATAAATTTATATCATCAGGGATTCACTACCAATGAAATTTGTGAACGGCTGAATATCAGCATTACGAATTATTATACTATATTATCTCGTACACGATCACAGCTTGAGAGATGTATAAAGGGCGGAGGTAAAAAATAATGAGCAAATGTATAGATAAAAAACGAGGTGATTTACTTCTTGCCTATGAATTGGATATGTTATCAGATGATGATAGAGAAATATTCGAACTGCATTTATTGGAATGCAATTACTGTTTTGATAAGGCCGAATCATTTCAGCAGGAAATAAAGATAATCAGCGCGGATCCGGAAGTGATCAATGCTGTTGATAATGCAATTAAAGTAAAATTGAATAACCGGGATGAATCTCCGGCTAATTCAGACAAATTACAAGTCGGGCATAAACGATGGTTTAAGTTTATCCCGGCAATGGCGACCGCGGCGATAATTCTGTTAATGCTTATACTTAAACCCTGGGATATAGAATTTCATTCAACCAAAGAGGCAGAAGCATTAGAAAACAGGCTGGCCGTTCTGTATTTTGAAAATATTGGAGACCAAAAAGATCCTGATAAGTTAGGACAAATTGTATCAAATCTGCTGATTACTGATTTATCAGAATCAAGGCATATTCAGATAGTATCCGGCCAAAGATTACATGATATCCTCAAGCTTTTAGGGCAAGAGAACGTAAAATCAATAGATAGGGATATTGCCTCCCAGGTTGCAAATAAAGCCAGAGCTAAATGGATGCTTCAGGGCAGTATTATCGAAAATGACTCATCATTGACAATCACATCACAGGTGATCGATACAAAAACCGGAAATATTCTTTCAGGACAGCGAGTTGATGGTCAGGTTGGGGAATCTGTTTTTGATCTTGCCGATAAATTATCATTAATAATACAAGGTGCGCTTGATCTACCGCTTGATATCCAAAACGAATCGAATAGAAAACTATCTGATATCACAACTCAATCTCAGGATGCTTATCGATGCTATCTTGAAGGAATAGAAAATTATAATAAGATTTATAATGCTGAAGCTATAAATAGTTTTCGAGGTGCCTTACAATATGACTCAACTTTTGCAATGGCATATTATTATCTCGCCGAATTAGAAAGTAAAGATCATATTAAGCAAGCCTTAAAATTTATTGATAAAACCAGTCGGATAGACAGCCTTTATATTCTTATATCAGATGCCATGCTTTCTGGAGAAAACATAGGTATGCAAAATCTGCTCAAGGAAGTTGTTGAGCAATATCCGGATGAAAAAAAGGCTCATTACTTAATGGGTTCAATAGATGATGGAATGGGAAATTTTGATGATGCAATACAATCATTTAAAAGAGCGGTTGCCATTGATCCCCTCTATAAAATTGCCTATAACCAGATGGTCTATATTTATATTAAAAAGAGTGATATTGAAAATGCATTATGGGCAATTGATAAATACATTGACATTGCGCCGGATGAGGCAAACCCATATGATACCAAAGGAGATCTTTACGCCTCGATCGGAATGCTCGAAAATGCGATTAAAATGTATGAAAAATCATTAAGCCTAAAACCTGATTTCTATGAGTCATTTTTGAAACTGGGACATATGTACCTTTTCAAGCGCGACTACGAGCGAGCCACAGAAATTTATAATAAGGTGTTCGAAACTGGTGATAAAGTTTATCAATTTCGTGCCCGGTTTTTCAAGGCAATTATTTTTCAGTTTCAAGGCAAATTTCAGCAGACTATTAACGCATTCAATAAAATTATGGAACCTTATAATTCCAATAATTACAAGGATAAAAATTACCCAGTTGATATTCATCGAATGGCTGCCCATACTTATCATGCTATGGGCAGAATAGATAAAGCCATTGAGGAAATCGAAAAGTTTATGAGTATCAATAAATTTAATGCCCCGGAAGATGTCGTGAATGAGCGATATTTCTATATCCAATTTCTGGCAGAAAACGGTCAAATGTCCAAGGCAGAGGAAGTTTTGGCACATCTGAAAGATGATATTGAAAAAAATAATATACCGATGTGCACTTATTATTACGGAAGTGGAGCCATGGAATTTGTAAAAGAAAACTATGATTCATCGGCCGTCTATTTTAAGAAGTTGTATGATCTTAATTCTATGTTTCCATTCGGTTTTATGTATGCAAAATCGTTGACGATGTCTGGAAAATATGAAGATGCTATTAGAGAATTTGAAAAGTTACTAAAAATTTATGATACCAATTGGCGGCTATATATCGGGAGTTGGAATAATGAGATTCATTATTATCTGGGTTTGGCTTATGAAAATTTTGGACAATATGAAATGGCAGTCAAACATTATAATATCTTTCTCAAAATTTTAGAAAATGCAGATACAGATATTGAATTACTTGATGATGCGAAAAAACGGTTAAATAAAATCTCAGGTCAGGTTTGATTATGTTACTGCAGAAATTTACAGCTGACGATAAATGGAGATTGCCGATAATCAGGAAACTCTTTTCAGATAATCAATCAATGCCCCAAAAGTTCTAACATCGTCCTGTCGGGGGTATTTTAATTGAATACCCCATGGCATCCGAAGTTAATTCTGGACTTTTTGGGGATATATATTATATTTAAATACATAAGCGATATTAATTTAATTGATTCGGGGTGAGCTATACCTGATGTTCAAGGTAAAGTAGTTATTGGTTGTACCGTCCCTGGTTCATTACAAAAATTTATAATTTAAGTTAGATATTTTGATTATTGCAGAAATTCATTCAATGCAGATTGTATTACCAGTATCCTTTAGTTATTTGGAAATGACTTTACTCTTATTGCTAATATCGATTTTGGCAATATCATTTCTTATAGGTCGCAAATATTATATCCTGAAACAAAATAGTCACGATAGATCAAATTCAATTCTAAATAATATTCAAGATGGTGTATACCGCACTGATCTGGACGGCAATATGATTTGGTGTTCTCCATCAGCTTTGAAAATACTAAGGGTCAATTCGCCGGAAATTATTAAAAAAGTAAATGTAAAGGATTTTTATGTCAACCCGGAGCATCGCAACGAACTATTAACCAAACTCCAAGAGAATGGGCAGGTTTCTAATTATGAGACTCTTTTGCGGCGCATGGATGGCGGCGAAATTGTTATTAGCTGTAATTCAACCTATTGGTATGATGATAATGGTAAAATAGCCGGTATCGAGGGTGTTTTCAGAGATATTACTGAGAACAAACAAGCGAAAAAGGCGCTGATTGAAAGTGAAGAAAAATACCGTAGTCTGGTTGAAGGTGCTTCAGAGGCAATATTTTCAGTAGATAGCAATGGCATTTTTCTTTATATGAATAATGTTGCCGCCAAGAGGCTTGAAGGTAACCCGGAGAATTTTATTGGCAAAACGATGTGGGAAGTTTTCCCCAAACATATTGCAGATTCTCAAATGATTTCAATTGGAAAGGTATTTGAGAATGGAATCGGACGTTCTTCACAAACTGCGACAATTATTGGCGGAAAAAAATATAGATACAGCACTAATCTCCAGCCAATCAAAGACAGTTTGGGGGAAATTTCGGCGGTTCTTGGCGTTGCGAGAGATATAACAAGTTTGATTAATACCCAGCAAGATCTCCAAAATGAGCGCGATTTTGTGGAGTCGTTGCTTGAAACCGCAAATAGTCTGATAGTATGTATGGATAAATATGCCAGAATAACTGTGTTTAACAGGGAAATTGAGAGACTAACTGGATATTCTCGTGATGAAGTCATTGGAAAAAGCTGGCCGGAGATTTTTCTTCCAAAAGATCATTATCATCATAAAATTGATAATTTTGAAGAGTGGGTGAGAAAAAATCCTAGTGACCAATTGGAAGCACAGATAAAAACAAAGACCGGTGAGCTGAGAACAATATTATGGTCAAACTCAACCCTTTTTCATCCTGATTCAGACGAATTCACTGCCATCACAGTGGGGCTTGATATCACCGACAAGAAAGAAATAGAAAAAGCTCAGAAAGAGAGCGAGGCCCGTTTTAAGGAATCACTAAAATATTCTCAAACGGTATTGTATCGTTTAGATTTGAAAACAAATACATATGATTATATAAGCGATATCGTTTATGATTTCATTGGTTATACACCTGAGGAGATAATAAAAATGGGTGCCGATGGAGTCAATGATTTGGTTCATCCTGATGATAAAGAATTCCAGGCAAACTACAGGTATAAATTATTTGAGATCGATAAGGGAGATCAATCAACTCGTTATACAGAGAGTCGGATTAAAGCAAAAAATGGAAATTATATTTGGTCAGGCGACAGTCATGCTTTGGTCAGGGATGATAATGGTGAACCGCTTTATATTATTGGATGCGCCCGTGATATAACCAAACATAAGCTGGTAGAACATAAGCTTCGTCAGTCTGAACTACTGAATCGGAAAACTCTGGATTCAATTGATGAAGCAATACATGTCATCAATTTGAATATGGAGATTGTTCTGATGAACAATACCTTTTTGAGTTGGTGCGATAAATTTGGAATGCAAACAGACGTTATTGGAAAATCAATATTTGATTTATTTCCGTTTTTGCCTAAGACCATAAAACAGGAATATCAGCAGGTGTTACAAACCGGAGAAACTTTTGTTACAGAGGAGAAAAATCGAATTGGTGGCAAAACTGTTATAACTGAGACAAGAAAAATACCGGTAATGGATGATGGTACAATAACAAGTCTTGTTACAATTATTAGAGATATTACCTTTCAACGCCAAGCCGAAGCGGCTCGGATTGAAAGCGAATTGCGTTTTCATGAAGCTCTCGAAAATTCTCATGATATTTTATACCGGCTTAACCTCAAAACTAACCTGTATGACTATATGAGTAATTCGGTGTTTAAATTGACAGGTTATACTCGTGATGAAGTTTTGGCCGTCAAGTCTGATGGGATCAACACTATAACTCACCCGGATGATTTGAAAATTACAGAGAACTATAGAAAAAGGCTTATAGAGGCCGATCAGGGGAAAGAGATATCTCATACAATTGAATATCGTATTCAACATAAAGATGAACATTATATCTGGTTGGGAGACAGCCATACCCTTATTCGGGATGCCGAAGGTGAGCCTATATATATAATCGGTGTTGCCAGAGATATAACTGCTCAAAAACTTTCCGAAATCAGACATAAGGCCAGAATCAATCTACTTGACAACTTGAGAAAAGCAAATGATATCGATTCCTGTCTTGAGTATGGATGTCGGGCGATATTAGAGGCAAATCTTTTTGAGCGAGCAGTTCTTACTCTGCATAATAATAAAAAAGAGATTGTTAATATTGGTTATATTGGCCTTGATGATGAGACCATTAAAGCGGCACGGAATGCCCCTCCGCCCAATGATGCTCTGCTGGCAAAATTGACTCAGAAGCAATTTAGAATCAGTAATTCTTATTTTATCCCAGCCGAATCAGGAGTTTTGTACGTTCAGACCGATAGATTTGTTTCCCAGGAAGATTTTTCTGATCTGACATATTCCACCTGGAGTCCCGGAGATGAACTTTTTGTACCTATTAAGGGCGACTCTGATAAATATGAAGGCTGGCTTTCCGTTGACACCCCAATGAATCGAAAAAGGCCGACTCTTGAAATAATTACTTTACTTGAAGAAACTGTAGATATTGTTACACAAAAAATACGGGAAATAAATACGCAAAATATTCTTGATGAAAAACATAATGCATTGATTGAGAGTGAGGAGAAATACCGCAACTTGATTGATTCTAGTCCTGATGCAATTGTTATTATGAAAAATGGCAAAGTGGCGTTTGTAAATTCAATGTACAATAAACTGTTGGGGTACAAGCTGGGGGAATTGGGAGATGAACTGGGTTTTGGAAAATTGATTCATAAAGATGATTTAGAGGTTGTTTATCAGAGGATGAAGGATCGAAAAGCCGGCAAAGAGGTTCCAAACCTAT
>JAAERC010000157.1 GCA_024230695.1 Candidatus Zixiibacteriota bacterium | reverse complement strand
CTTCTATTACGGCCTGACCGCCTACTGCTAAATCGGGCATATATACCTCGCTAAACTGCTGTACAAGTTAAAAGGACTATTCCAATATCACAATAATATACGCATAGTCCTTTAAATGGGAAGGAAAAAAATGTCTTACCACAAAAATAATGGTGATTTATGACTTTTTAGTTTCTTCCTTATCAAGGCCGTATTTTTTACGATAACGATCAACTCTACCAGCGGTATCGATAAGTTTCTGTCGTCCAGTTATAAACGGATGACAATTTGAGCAGATTTCCACCCTGATATCTTTTATGGTGGATCGTGTTTCAAATACGTTTCCGCAGGCACAACTTACTGTCGTCTCGTGGTATTTGGGATGTATATCTTTTTTCATATCTCAAATTCCTTTAAACTCTGTTCTATCAATTCATTTCAACCAACTATAATAATAAAAGTTCCCCAAAAAGCAAGGGGAAATATACAAATATCTATATCGTGGAGTATCGACTAAAAGTAGTCTATTTTTTAGTGAAAACGTAGATATTATCTACAGAATCCTCAGAAAGAGGAGTTTTATCATAGCTTCCAAACATTTCGATAAGCTCAAAACCACTTTTCCCAGCCAGTTCCATTATTTCCTGAGGAATATAGTTTTTCTCAGAAATTCCAAAAAGATGGTTTTTCCTGGTTTGGGTATCTACTGCAAAATCACGGATTAGTTTAATTCTCTGATCTTTATAATAGTATTGTTCCCGGTGGACGACCGAAGGATGCGAAAAATAGAATGGCTCCTTTTCCTGATACCAATGGACGCTGTCAATTTTATCGTCCGGCCCAAAAACCGGAAGATGAACTATTAATGTACCGCCATTTGTCAAGGCTTGTGAGCTGTTATTGAATATTTTTAAGACATCTCCAGGACAAAAATGTCCCAGTTGACCACAGATCAGGAAAGCGAGGTTAAACTCATTATTGTAGTTTAATTTTCTTACATCGCCGCAAATGAATTCTATTTTATACTTCTTTTTCCGCGCAATCCGCTGGGCCAGATCAACTGGATAGCCGCCGATATCGATAGCAGTAATATGGTAGCCATTTTCTGCAAGACCAAGGGCATGACGTCCGCCGCCGCAAGTCAGATCGAGAATTTTATAATCTTTTGATTTAATGTAGTTTTGAATAAAAGCTACTTCTTTTTTGGTTGGGATACCCCAGTCATGGACAATATCGTAGAACCGTTTTGAGAATTTGTATTCGCCCCAGGGCAGATCCATTTCAAAAGGAACCGGCTCAATTAATAAATCATTCAGGTCCTTCTTATTTGCTGATTTATTCTTCATGTTGTCACCATAGGGTTATTAGTCGGATGGACAATCATACTTATGAGATATAAAGGGTATCTATTTGAGGGCAGTCTAAAAACTGCATCAGATGTAACCAAAGAGTGGGGGGGAACCCACAGTATGATTCAAATGTTAAGGTAGACTTGCGCTTATCCTTTGACCCAAATGGCATGCCTCATCCAAAACAGCTTTGTCATTTATGGCCGATCCGGCTTCTTTCCATGCTCCGCTGGTGTATGAAACCGTTCCAATGTTCACCACTCCGAGCCACTCAAAAAATCCTGCAATCACCTTGCGGGCGCACTCAAATTTGCCCCGCTGACCACCCGCAAGCGCCATCGCGCCAACTATTTTCTTTGAAATTATCTTTTTGAAATGACGTGTTGAGTCGGTCTCGAAATTTGGCGGTCGAAGACAATTACAACGATCTATAAAAAGTTTGGATTGAGCTGAAACGGTGTCAAAATAAACCGGCGAACCAAAAAGTATAATATCGCAATTAATCAGATAATCATAGATTGGGTAAATATCATCTTTATATAAACAATAGTCAGGTTCCGGGTTTTCGCCGCAGGCCTGACAGGGGAGGATCTTAAAATCATTAAGGCAAATCACCTTATTTTCTATCTTCCCTGAAAAATCTTCATTTATGCCATCAACTATCTTTTCCAGAAGTATCTCAGTTGATCCGTTTTTGACAGGACTACCGTTAATTGTCAGAATTTTCTTCATTCAATTTTCTTAATTTATCAAGTTTTGAATAGAGACTAAGAAGTTCTTCTTCAATAGTTGATTTCT
>JAAERC010000156.1 GCA_024230695.1 Candidatus Zixiibacteriota bacterium | reverse complement strand
TCTTGAGGATAATTTAAGAGAAAGAATTCTTGATAAGGAAATCAAAGTATCTATAACCCACGAACGCAAAATGGCCGCCGCCGTGGCGATAATCACCGGAGACTAATATGAATCAGCAGGAAATATTAGACAGTTTTAAAAATTCTGATGCACTATTGGATGGACATTTCAAATTAACTTCCGGCAAGCACAGCGATATTTATTATGAAAAATTTATGATCCTTAAACAACCTCGTTTATGCGAAAAAGTCTGTGTCGAGATGGCCAAACTATTCGAAGATAAAAATGTCGAACTTGTTGTTGGTCCTACAACCGGCGGCATTATTATTGCCTATGAAGTTGCCAAATATCTAAATACCGATTCGATATATGCCGAGGCTGGTGAAAACAACAGCCGTGTTTTTAAGCGTGGTTTTTTCATTGAGCCGGGCACAAAAGTATTGATTGTTGATGATGTTCTCACTACCGGTCGTTCGATATTTGAAGTAATTGAACTGGTTAATTCATATAAGGCCGAAATCGTTGGTATTGGCGAGTTTCTTGACCGTTCCGGCGGAAAGATCAAATTTGATTATCCATTTGAAGCATTGGCAACTGTTGAGGCAAATGCATGGGAGCCGAAAGATTGTCCATTGTGTCAGAAAGATATGCCGATAACCCAACGGGGAAGTCGTAAGTTTTAGAATATATTGCTATTTAAATGACTTGAAGGGGCGGGTATTTTGGCTCGCCCTTTTTATTTAATTTATATTTCTTTTTTGTCGAATACTTGTATAAGTATATAAATGCTAATAAAATAAAGAGGTGATTATTAATATAAATAGAGTTATGTCAAAGACGATTTATATAATAGTATTGATATTTGCTATTACTTCACTGCTTATTGTTTGCGGGAAGAAAAAGCCAACCGAACCAACTCATGAAACAAATCCACCAACACTACTCTACACCAGCCCGGCCAACACGGCATCTAATATTGGAGTTGATGCTGTTATAAGCGCCACATTCTCTGAACCTATTGATTCAACTACTGTCAATGCGATAACCTTTTCTGTCAATAATAGCGTTACCGGCGATTACAGTTTCAACGGCAATACTATTTATTTAACACCTTTCGCCTCTTTTTCATATTCGACCACATACACTTGCCAGCTAACAACCGGTCTTACAGATTCAGTGGGGAATAATCTTACCGCTATTATTACCTGGTCATTTATAACCGAACCTGACCCGGCAATAACGGCACCGACCGTCGTTGAGGTCAGTCCGGCCAATAATGCTATTAATGTCTATGGCGATGTTGTTTTAACCGCAACTTTTTCTAAAGAGATGGACGAATCGACTTTGAATAATACATCTTTTTCTTTAAATAACAGCGCCACAGGGGTTGTAACATACAGTAATAAAATAGCCACTTTGACGCCTGATGATACATTGATATATGATACTGTTTATACAGCAACTATTTCAACTGCGGTTGCCGATACATTTGGAAATAATCTTGGGGCCGCCTATAGTTGGAATTTTAGAACGATATCTGATCCATTCATTCCGCTGTTATCTTTCTCGCATCCGTTTGACAGTGCTATTGTTGATGATACCGTTACTATTATCGCCGCTGTTTCTCATCCGGTTGGAGTCGATAGTGTTGAATTCTACATTGATGATGCCATCGTGAGTTCTGCTACTGATTTGACGGCGCCGTATGAGTATCTGCTTGATGCCTCATCGTGGGAGATTGGTTCATTGCATGATATTTCGACTAAGGCATATTATGGTCCCAGCCATGTCGGATATTCTGATACAATTGAAATTATATATTTATGGGAAGAGATGGCAACCGATGATAGCCCTGAAGGACTTCCGCAGGATGTAGTAAGGATGCTTGCTCGCAGTACCGAAACAGTTTTAGAATTACGTTACGAATATGCAAAAAACTGGTCATATCCATATCCTCTGACAATGGGACAGTTCAACGACTCGACTATTGACTTGGGCATTTATCTTGATACGGATCTTAATCCTTCGACTGGTCGTTCTGATTTTGCGGGACAGAGTTTAAATGGTATTGGTGCCGATCATCGAATAATCATTGGTCTGCATGGAGGCGATTCGGCGGTGGCTTTCTGGAACAGCATTGCTGACCCGGAGTTTTGGGATTTAACCTTTGATACGACAGGCTTGGATTACCATAATGTTCCGATGGATACTAATATATTTGAGTTTGGAATTAATTGGGATGATATGAATAGCAGTTATGGGGCATATATAGTTGGTGTCCATGTTCATTTTACTGATACAACACTAAGTTCTATTCAGACCGACTGGATTCCAAATCAAAATGCCGGATTTGTGACTGTAGCCAAAGATGGACGGTATATTGGTGCACCATTCTCGGCCGGGAAGATAAAACCATCAACCAAACCAAGAAGCGATTCGCCTATTATTAAATTTGAGAATAATCCGTTTAAGTAATAAAAATTAAGAATTGAGCTTATTGATAATTTTGGATGATGAGCGACCTTTAACAAACTTGATTCGTTTAACTTCACCGCCATATGACTTGACAAATTTGGCTCCGACGATCTCTGAGATTTTATAATCTGCGCCCTTAACTAATATATCCGGTTTAACCATTTCGATCAATTTGGCAGGCGTCTCTTCAGGAAATAAAATCACATAATCAACTGCCTGCAGAGCAGTTAAAATTCTAGCTCGATCCATTTCATTTTGAAGAGGACGGTCTTTTGATTTGAACTTTTTAACTGAGCTGTCAGTATTTAGACCTAATATCAAAATATCGCCCAATTCTCTGGCCTTGGTCAAATAATTGATATGTCCGTAATGCAAAATATCAAAGACACCATTGGTGAAGACAATTTTATTGTCTTTTTTTCTTCTTAGTTTATTAACAAGACGAGATATTGATGCTTTACTGTTTGTTTTTAATATCTGGTTTTGCATTTTCTTATTCTGTAAAATTATCTTTAAACTCTTGCGCCAATTTCTTACTTGTGATCGCCGCAGTTCCGATTTCCGCCACAACCGCGCCTGCCGCACAGTTAGAAATCAAAGCCGCCTCTTTTAGTGTCGCTCCGGCCGTTATTGCTGAAACAAAAGCTGAGATTACTGTATCACCCGCGCCGGTGACATCAAAAACCTTGCGGGCAACAGTCGGGAAATAATCGACCTTATCATCAGCGGTGAACAGGGCCATTCCTTCGCCACCTCTGGTTATTAAAAGAGATTCGGCCTGTAATTTGTCCAATAAAATACGACTGACGATTTTAAGATCATTTTCATTGACGATTCTACGTCCTGCGACAAATCCCGCTTCATGATGATTGGGTGTCACAACCGAGACACCTTTGTAGTTAAAGAAATTTGATTCTTTTGGATCGACCGCCACAAAAACTTTATTCTCTTTGCAGACAGGAATTATGTTTTCCAACAAAGAAGCTGTTATGATCCCTTTACCATAATCGGAAATTATAATAGCATCGATCTTATCGACAATAGACATAAACCGGGTCACTATCAGTTTCTCAATTTTCTCAGAGATTTCATTTGTGTCTTCGCGGTCAGCCCTGACGATCTGTTGAGATTGAGCAATTATTCTTGTTTTAATTGTTGTACGACGTTCAGGGTCATTTACCAGAAAATCACGAGTGATATGACAATGCTTTAAAAGTTGAGATAGTTTGACCGAGGCATCATCTTCACCGACTGTTCCAAGCAGAATTGGTTCATCGCCCAAAGTGGCGATATTATTGGCGACATTGGCCGCGCCGCCAAGTTTGATTTGTTCCTCTTTTATATCAACAACGGGAACCGGCGCTTCCGGCGAAATACGACCAACATCTCCGTAAAGATATTCATCAAGCATAATATCGCCGAGAATGAGAATTTTGGCCTTACCGATATTGGTAATTATTTTTTCTATTCTATCAGGTTTAATTGACATATAATAAACTTTTGTTCTATATTGTTTAAACTTTTTGCCAATATATAAAAAAGCATTACGTCTAACAAGGGAAATGAAGGAGATAAAAATATGCAGATGAAACCACAGCAACAACAGTTAAAAATTGAACTTGGTGAAAAAGAAGCAGAAGGCATTTATGCAAATATAGTTATGATTGCTCATTCGGCAACTGAGATGATCCTTGATTTTGCCCGGATTATGCCCGGGGCGCCCAAAACAAAAGTTCAGGCTAGAATAATAATGACTCCGGCCCATGCCAAATTACTGCATAAAACACTGGAAGATAATATTAAGAAATTTGAAAAACAGTTTGGCGAAATAAAGGTTCATGGAGGACCGGATGCCTTACATGGCGGAAAAATCGGATTTGAAACATCTGAGAATGGAGATAAAAAAAGTGACTAAAGGATATTTTGCCTTTGTTTTACATAATCACTTGCCATATGTGATCGATCATGGCAAATGGCCGCATGGGATGGACTGGCTCAATGAAGCCGCCGCCGAGACCTATATGCGATTGGTTTCGGCAATGAAGGAACTTGTTGCAGAAGGATATAAACCCAAGTTGACAATTGATATCTCGCCAGTGTTGTGCGAGCAGTTGGCAGATGAATCATTTAAGAAGGAATTTGTCGAATATCTAAAGATGAAAGTCGAATCGGCCAGTCTTGATGCTCAAGAGTTTTTTAAATATAATCAGGAAAATATGCTGGCCACTGCTCAGGAATGGGAAAAATTCTATAAAAAAATATATGAAGATTTTGAGGCGATAGATCGGGATATAATTGGTCAATTTCGTAAACTTCAGGATGATGGCTATCTTGAGATTATGACCTGTGGCGCGACTCATGGGTATTTTCCGCTTTTGTCCCGTGATGAATCGGTGCAGGCTCAGGTTAAAATGGCGGTGAAGAATTACAAAAAACATTTTAACCGGGATCCCAAAGGTACCTGGCTTCCAGAGTGTGCTTATCGTCCACGATATGACTGGACCCCGCCAGTACCGATAAATGGCAAAACAGAAACATATCCTCGCAAAGGATCTGATGAGTTTCTATCTGAAAACGGGCTTGATTTCTTTGTTGTTGATTCGGCTCTTCTTCAGGGCGGGAAATCTATTGGCGTTTATTTTGACAGGTTTGATGCTTTAAAGCGT
>JAAERC010000155.1 GCA_024230695.1 Candidatus Zixiibacteriota bacterium | reverse complement strand
CTCGGATTCGGGATTATTAATGGTTGTGGCAAGGTATCACCTGTTGGACCACAAACAGAGCAGGACTATACACAGCAAGATCCATACGGTACGGAAACTCTTGAACATCAGTTTGGAAGAGTAGCAATGGGTGGTTTGGAATCGGCAAAAATCTCAACAGTAATTGATCGTCATGGCGGAGTCATTGATATTATTACACCGGCTCGTGACTTTGAAACAAGTTTCATAGTGCCAAGCGGATCATTGTCCGAACCCGTAACTATCACAATCGATCCGATAGTCAGTTCCGTTGGCGGAAAGGAAGTATTCATTTTTGACTTCGGTCCTTCAGGAACTACATTTGATCCCGAGGCGACGCTTGAAATGCGGTGTGATGCTCTGGCTCTTCCCAGTGGAATAGCAAGAGATTATGTTGGATTTGACCTTTACTGGTTTAATCCCGCAGTTTTATCATGGCAGCATCAGCAATATTTACCAGCTACAGGCGATGTAGTTGAATTCGATATAGATCACTTCTCCAGATATGGTATCGGCGGTCGTGACCGTTAGTTGTTAGACTATTCAATACAAACCTAAGACCGGTGTAAGCCGGTCTTTTTTTATGTTTTCAAATACCTGAAAAACAGCAATTCGATTTAAGTTTACTTGATATGCGATCATCTATCATATGAGAAATTACATCCCATACTACTTACCGTTTTTACCTTGACCAAAAAAAATAATTGTGTATACTTACATAGACTCTGTTTTGTCTTTAAACTTATAAGCAAAACAAAACGACAGTGAAGAGGAATATTCTATTTTTATTTAAGGAGGTTATTATGCAAAAAACCTTACTTTTCGCCGTCGTTTTTATTTCAATGATTAACTTCCACTTGAATGCATTTGTTATTAATGTCCCCGAAGATCAACCTACTATACAGGACGGAATAAATTCTTCTACTAATGGCGATACTATCTTAGTGGCTTCTAATGTTTACTATGAAAATATCAATTTTAATGGTAAGAATATTGTAGTTGCCAGTCATTTTATATTAGACAGTGATTATGATTACATTCATTCTACAACAATTGATGGGAGTAACTATTCAAATCAGGATACGACGAGTACCGTGTTAATAATCTCTGGTGAAGATTCAAACGCTGTCCTACAGGGATTTACAATCAGGGGAGGAGAGGGCTCGAAATGGATTGATCCCGATTTACCTCAATATACTTGGCGCGGTGGTGGAGGTATCCTTATCTTTATGGCATCTCCAATAATTAAAAACAATATCATTGTCGATAATGCAGTCACCAATACTGCAGGTGTGGATGGTGCGCAAGGGGGAGGTCTACTCTGCTACGGTGGAAATCCACAAATTATTAACAACGTAATAATGGGTAATGAAGCAAATTATGGCGCAGGAATGGTTGTAGATTATTCCGGCGCTATAATCAAGAATAATG
>JAAERC010000154.1 GCA_024230695.1 Candidatus Zixiibacteriota bacterium | reverse complement strand
CTGGCTGGATATTTCTTCTACCAACCCGATCTCTTGGGATAATTCTTCCTTTGCTCGGAGGGTAAAGTAATCGGTGTTATTTTCAATCATCGCATATCCACTTGCACTGCCCAAGAGACAAAGAATCACAGCTATACAAATACCAATCGCTATTGATTTCTGCCAATTTACGCTGATGTTCATATTAGTTCCCCATTTTTTAAAGGGTAATATTTGTTCGCCTGTTCTTCGGCGAGTAGGACTATTGCCTACTCTTTGGCCTACAGGTATTATGAAGCTTTGACCGTGTTTAGCAACAGGAAAACCCTCATTTTATTATGGGGGTTAACCCTCAATTGTTCGACATATCGCTGCCGAAATTAGCACTGTAAAATATCAATGATAGTTAAAGACTAGATGATTCCAGTTGTCTCAATGAATGATTATTGCTTGCATCGTGTGGTCTGGGTATTGCCACGGTAGCAGGGCAAAACTATCTTCTAATATCAATTTACTCCTGACACTTGACGCGAATAAAAAGG
>JAAERC010000153.1 GCA_024230695.1 Candidatus Zixiibacteriota bacterium | reverse complement strand
TGCCGCCGCTTGCGGTGGGATCCCGCCATTTATTGCGGCCTGACGAGCCGGAGCTTGTCCGCTGCCAGCCTGAACAACTTGTCCCATAATAACTTCATCGATTTTTGCGGCATCAATTCCAGAGCGTTTAACCGCCTCTTTGATCGCCATACCACCAAGTTTTGTGGCACTTAATTTGGATAATCCACCAAGGAAATTCCCGATGCCGCTTCGGCATGCTGAAACTATGTAAGCCTGATTCATATCTGTCATATAGTCCTCCGTTTTTTTTATATTCCAGAAAGTCAAGTAAGATAAGCAATTATACCGTTTAAATCAAGGGTAGCCGACTAAGATTTTACAAGTATTTTTTATCCCCATCCAAAAGGCTCTGCCATTTATCAGCTTATCTCTATTCAATCAAGGGGAACTTTATAAATTTGTCCTAAAATAATGTATTGTTTTTTGTTGACTGGAATTCAACAATCATTTTTATTTGTCGCCGATAGCAAGGAAACAAGGAAATCCTAAGGATGGATTTCATGGATGAAAACCTTTGAAAGGAGACAACATGAAAAAAGTTTTGTTAACGACGCTAATGGTTCTCGTTTTGGCGGTTGGCGCTTCAGCAGGGCCAGCCATTTACGCCGGTGGTGGCGTGTCAATGCCAATGGGCGACTGGGCAGATTTCTATAAAATGGGTATAGGCTTTGGTGGCGGAGTCGGTTTCCCGGTTACCCCTCAGTTTGATGTTGTCGGAAAAGTATTTTATAATAGTTTTTCGATGGACTCAGATGTAATTGAAGGCGGAGAGTTTATCGCATTTGCATTTGGAGCTGATCTGCATTTTTATCCTATGGCCAATAATGCCGATGAATCAGCCTTTACTCCATATCTGCTTGGTGGCATTGGGATGTCAAGTGTAAAAGCCAATGAAGTTACCGCACCAATTGCCGTTCCTGAAAGTGATACAGAGATGGATCTAACTTTTGGTTTTGGCGGCGGATTCCAGTATGAAATGTCCCCCTCTATGTCGTTTTGGGTTGAAGCAAAATATACTATTATTTCAACAGAGGGTGCTTCAACAAGCCATCTGCCTATTTTCGGCGGAATCAAGTTCAATCTTGGAGAATAAACTTACTTAGATAAACATCTTGTAGCATAAACCGGGTCGTTTTGACCCGGTTTTTTTATTCACCACAATTATCTACAATATCCGATTGACTTTGAAATACTTATCTTTATTTTAAAATCAGAATCAATTTAATAAATATTTATAAAAGGATGGAATTTATGAGGGCAATCTTACTATCCGCTCTATTCATTTTGATGATGACCGCAACAGTTTTTGCAACCGATTCACCAATTGATATGGGAAGTACAATAATTGGCGGCAGTGCTTTTTTGTCAATTGAAAGCGCCGAAGGTAGTTCGTTAACGACAATTTCCCTGATGCCTACTTTTGGTTATTTTGTATCACCCGGATTTATGATG
>JAAERC010000152.1 GCA_024230695.1 Candidatus Zixiibacteriota bacterium | reverse complement strand
GTAAAACGCTTTTTTTATTTTAAATCATTAAATTTGCAATAAGTCAAGCGGACATTTAGTTTGTCAGGAATCTCCTCTTACAGCCACTGTTTCATTGTACATGGAGCCTCCTGCATTCGTAGGAGTGGCGCTCGAATAGTTGCCTCCTCATTAAAATATTTGTAACTATTCAGCGTAAATTGTAACAATACTACTTTTACCCAAGAAAATCTGGAAGCTTACCGTCAAACAATAATGCCAAAGCATGACTTGATGACACTCCTTGCTTGCGACAGGTCGACAAGTAGCCACGAACTCGACAGAAGATTTGGGCTCCTTCAGTTGAGCGAAAGCATCCCGATATCTTTTGCTGAACTTTGGTCATCCGAATATCATTTTCACCCAAATTGTTGGTGAACTGTACATAATCAATATCCATAAACCGAAGCGTTTCATTTTCGTAATCTCGAAGTCGTTCCAATAAATTTCTGGATTTCGATCTTTTGATCCGACCTCTTTTTCCTTTTTTCTTGGGGCGGAATGGTTCCGGGCATTCTATTTCTGCATGTTTTATAATATCTCTGTATTTTTTCCGGTATTTTTGGGATTCTTTAGCATTCAATGCGCCGCCGGCATCAATTACCTTGTGGTTAATGGTTTCCAGCAGCTCTTTCATATCAAGTGCCCATTGTTGCCCGTCTTGCTCCCAGGATCTGGTCAACTCTCTTATGTGATGGGCGTTGCAAAGCGCGTGGGTACAATCGTATCTGAAATAAGGCTTCCAGTGATCATGGCACAGGACCCCCTTGAAACTGGACAAAACCCCTATATCGTTCATGGCATCAGTGCCCCTTTTTTCATGGGGGGCATAAAGCGTCCACAGATCGTTTGACAGACCATGGAGCCAATGCCGTTTGCCACCAATATTGATACCTGTTTCATCAGCATGTGCAAACTTTGCGACTGTCAACTTATTTTTGACCAGATTTTCAAAATCGACCAATAACTGGAAGGCCTCTTTGTTAAAATTGAAAATTGAACCTTCACTGACCGGTATATGAAGCTGATCAGCAAAATAATCTTGTATTCTGTTATAAGGGACAAGTTGAAATTGCGACATATAGACTGAATGCGCTTTGAGTCCTATCCCATACTGAACCGCTTTTGTAACACCTTTGGGAAAAGAGGCGACAAACTGTTTGCCTTTATCATTTTCAAGTATTTGAGCCCGATATTCGGTCACAACCCTTGAAATATCAATATCAAACACCTGGCGTGCATCAAAACCAACGTGTCGGTATTGTCCGGCAGGCAGTTTGCTGCGGTCAACGTTTATTACTTCAACGTTATCGGGGTTATCAACCTTTTTCAGAGTTGTACCGACATGGCCTTTTTGACCCCCGGGTTTTTTACCCGTTTTTCGTTTTTGCCGTTTTTTCCTGTTTGGATCGCTTGATGGCGGTTTGCTGCTGTTTGTGCTATTCAAATTTAATCTATTGGCCAGCAGGGTGATTATCAGGATCAGAATTTCAAACATTGATTTCGTGGCCGCTGACAATCGCTTGTCTTCACGAACAAGGTTCTGTGCCTTTTTAATTGTATCCTCGATGTCAATGTTTTCGATCTTCATTCGTTCTATTCCTGTGTTGTTTGTTAAAATCATTATAACACAGGTTTTGAAACCGATATTTTTCGCCCTGTAATCGACGTGATCGCCATAAAAAAAATAGACAACAGGGCTTTATCGTGATTAAATAAAAGTCGTCAGATCGTTCTATACGGTTCTCTGATAGCCGAATTGGATAAAAGTCGATTTGACAAAAAACATTTGTGTTTTTTCAGTAAAACCCTGT
Source organism: Candidatus Zixiibacteriota bacterium (assembly GCA_024230695.1). The sequence goes on along the minus strand of JAAERC010000152.1, from coordinate 139 downwards.
CAAGTCTTTTTTTACTATTTTTTATTTTTTTTCGCTGAGCAGTTACAATTTGCATGCAATCTAAAGGGTTAACAAGTAATTAACCGGTTTTTTTTGTCATTAAATGTCCGTTTATGCATGTTGTCCGACAAAAGTATGT
>JAAERC010000151.1 GCA_024230695.1 Candidatus Zixiibacteriota bacterium | reverse complement strand
GACGGGGACAACAACCAAGACTTGGCAGTAGCTAGTGCCCATCCACATGGGGGTATCTATTTGAAATAAATGAAGAAAAGTGCCTTTTTGGGGTGGACTTTTTGCACTGATTATTGTAATGTCAAATGCGCTAACAAACTGATATTACAACTCAAAACCCTGCAAGAGGTCGCCGCATATGCATAAAAACTATGAAAAACAGCGTTCTTTCATGGAACCAGCGCCAGTCCACCCCAAGGCAAAAGAATTTGAAATCATTGATCAAATTCTTGATGAGAATCCTAACATATACAACAGCGCCTTTCAAGATCTCACTAAGGGAACCAAACAGAGTAAGGGTGCAAAAGGCATGAGCGCAGAGCAGGTAGTTCGTGCCGCTTTAATCAAACACATTGAACAGTGCAGCTATAGCGAACTTAGTTTCCATATTGCTGATTCTCGTACCTATCGTAATTTTTGTAAAATCGGTTTCGGCGATAAAACTTTTAAGAAATCAGCACTTCAGAAAAATATAAAAGCCCTTTCAGCTGAAACCTGGAAAGAAATACACAACATTGTACTTTCCTATGCTCAAGACAATAAAATTGAAGATGGTCATAAAGTTCGTATTGACTGCACTGTTGTTGAGTCTAATATACATGCTCCTTATGACTCAGAGTTACTTTGGGATTCAGTTCGAGTTTTGAATCGTCTATTAAGCCGGGCAAAAGAAAATCTTGCTGGGATCGATTTCCCATATCGCAATCATACGCGACGAGCCAAACGACGAGCCCTTAATGTAACATATGCTAAGAATGCAAAAGCCCGGAATGATGCCTATAAGGATTTACTCAAAGTCACAAAAAAGGTGATCAGTTATTCTGACTCTGCGATCCCTGAAATTAAAAGCTATCCTGCTGTGGATGCCCAACAAATGGTTATCGCAGTCGATTTGCTCGAAAAACTGGAACATTATTTACCGCTTACTTTGAAGGTTGTTGACCAAACTGAACGACGAATAAATCATGGCGAAACAGTTCCTGCAGCGGAAAAAGTCGTCTCCATATTTGAAGAGCATACCGACATTATCAGAAAAGATCGCAGAGACACTTATTACGGTCATAAAATATGTTTAACCGGAGGGGCATCAAATTTGATTCTTGACTGTCTTATCTTAGATGGCAACCCTGCCGATTCAACTCTAACTGAGGAAATGTTTAACCGGTTAAATGAAATATATAATCGTTATCCAAAGAAGGCCGCCCTGGATGGCGGTTTTGCTTCGCAACTAAACCTGGAGAAAGCAAAAAGTAACGGAATAAAAGATGTATGCTTTGCCAAAGGTAAAGGCCTTGAAATCGAAGATATGTGCAAAAGTAACTATGTGTTCAAAAAGTTGCGTAAATTTCGCGCCGGAATTGAATCCGGTATTTCCTGGCTCAAAAGAAGTTTTGGGCTCACAAAATGTTTATGGAAAGGCTTGGATTCATTTAAAAGCTATGTGTGGTCGTCAATTGTATCCGCCAATTTATTAACAATCGCGAGGAAGCAAATGAGCTGATTGTGATTCGTTCAACTTAAAGATATCATTATCTACATGGACAGGTGTTTGTAAAATCAGTGATTCTTCTTGAAATTAGCCGCAATATCGCAATTCAATGTAGCATTGCCATTACCAGCTAATGCCACACAATATTTTCTGATTTCAACGCGAACGATAGAGCTCAATTTCCTTATTTATGGATGGGCACTAGCTAGCCGGCTAGCGCTAGCCCTAGCTGCTAGCCGGGTCGGACCAAGCTATCCCATTGATATTTAACTGATATCGTCCCAATAATGGGTGTTTTTAAGGCTTAAACTGCCATTTTCAGGGATAAAATTGACCCTGTAAGGAACGGCTGGTTCACGAAGTTCGTAGCCTTTGTTGTTTCCAATAACCTTCCGACCTTTCGCCCTAATCCCAAGCTTTTTTATTGTTGCCTCAATAAATGATTTGCT
>JAAERC010000150.1 GCA_024230695.1 Candidatus Zixiibacteriota bacterium | reverse complement strand
TATGCGCTTGCTACTTATCTTCACACTTCAGGGCCGATAGCTATTGTTGTTGCGGGATTATTAATCGGTAATTATGGACGTCGTCTGGCGATGTCTGAAAAAACTCGAAAACATCTTGATGATTTTTGGGAATTAATTGATGAGATATTAAATGCTGTGTTATTTGTTTGGATAGGTTTGGAAATATTGATTTTGACCTTCGATCCCAATTATCTGATTATTGGATTGATTGCCATTCCGTTGACTCTTCTGGCTCGTTTTATATCAGTGGCATCGGCTATCAATCTTTTGAAATTCCGCCGACAGTTTAGTGATAATGCTATAAAAATCCTTACCTGGGGCGGGCTCAGAGGGGGTATCTGTATTGCGCTGGCGCTGGCATTGCCACCATCACCGGCGCGAGATCTGATTGTCTCAATAACGTATATTGTAGTGATATTTTCAATTTTAGTTCAGGGATTAACTATTAAGAAGCTAATTGGTGCGAACTAATATTATTTATCTGTACCAAATGTTATTTGTACCAGATGCCGCCGATATAAGCACTGTCGAGGATATAATCACCATTATCTAAAAGCCCGACACCCGGCGCATAATATTCATAATAGTTTGTTTCATCGTCCGGCTGATAGTACAGCTCTATTACGTCATTAAATATTCCAGCCGGAACTGTGTCTGTGACATAACCGATAAAATCTAAACCGCCGGATATTACCGAAGTATAAATTTGATCATCAACTTTTGTGAACATATTAGAGCTGAAATCATAGGTGATCCCTTCTTCCAAATCAAAAGGAATTGCCAGTGGTGGATCGAACCAAAAATTACGAGCCAGTAGATGAATATAAAATCCGTTCGCATCTTTGGTCCAGGCTTCGGTTGTTGCCGTATTTTCAAGAATCTTGGTGCAGACTGTACCAAGTATAACAGTATCGCCTGATATCACGCGTTTGATTGTTTTGGCGGAATCGGCCCACCAATAGTACCAAATGTCACCATCGGCCATTGGGAAATATTCTGTCCCGTTTTCAAAAAGTTCCGGAACAGTCATCAAAACCGGTATTCCTATATCGCCGCCATCAGATGAAATAAAAACTGTATCGACATAATCACCGGGTTCAAGTCCGGCGCGGTCAACAACGCCATCTATCACGTCGGCTTCAGTGGTACTTGATCCTGAAACAGGGGAGAGGTCTAACCAGCTTTCATTATTGCTAATGCTCCACGTTAATGTTTCTGCTCCGGCATTGGTTATAGAGAAAGAGAGGTCAGTCAAATGTGTGCGAAATAATAATTTTGTGTGAGAAACAGCAAGTGTTTGAGAAACAGGAACAGTCATTGAAATTGGAATTACTTCAGAGCCACTTCCCGAGGCGATTGTAACTGTGCCGGTATGATCTCCGGTTGTAAGCCCTGCCCTGTTGATTGAAATGCTGACCTGATCGATCTCATTGGAAACAGTCCCGCTGGTTGGATTAAGGTCGATCCAGCTTTGGTTATCGATTGCATTCCAGGCAGATTCTGTCCCGTCGGTGCTGGTGATGTTAATGACTAATTGAGTTAAAGTGGAATCAAAATCGAGTGAGTTTGGAATTATCTCAATTGATGGGTCATTCCCATTGCCGCCTCCGGACGGTGAACAACCGCACATAAAAACAATTGGTACTATAAGAAATGATCCAATTAGTAAAACAAATAATCTTATTAAAATGGTGTTTTTCATAATTACCCTATTTTCAATATATCGTCAAAAAAATATTTTCTCTTAATAGCGACATAAGATTGTCATCAAATCAAACCATTAAGAAAAACAGTTTCATTATATTTTACAATTTATTTTCAGATTTGGCTATTTGTTTTCGATTTATTTTGATTTTTTTAATTTTTATATTGTTTGATTTTCAGACTTTGCCGATAATATTAACACACAAGAAAGGAGGTGGTCAGATTTGAAAACAAATTTATGTGAGGTGACTGATACTTAGTCACTACCTCCACGATTTTTTGTTGGGGTAAACTAAGTAAATCCCGACAGTTTTACCGATCTGATGGTTTAATTATTAAGCCATCAGATTTTTTTATTCCTACTCATATTTGATGCTTATATTTTACTTTAATCTATTAAATGACAATAAGATAGTAAATTTATCATAATAATTCAAAAATAATTTGACAGTCGATGATATAAATATTATATTTTTCGTCTGACGTTTTTGAATATTGAACGTCTTGTAAGGTAAGGAAGAATTAAAAATTTTTGGAGGATAAAAAATTATGAAATTGTCGTTGTTCAAAACTGCCATCATGTTTGTATTAATCCTCACAACGACAGCCTATTGTCAGCAACAGGGACTTGGCTTTAGTTATTATGGCGGTGGGGCTCGATC
>JAAERC010000149.1 GCA_024230695.1 Candidatus Zixiibacteriota bacterium | reverse complement strand
TCCTATTCAGCAAAAAAGAATTTATTTTGTGACCCGTATGGTGAAATAACAACTTCCATTTTGGAAGCACATTTTGGGCACCATCCAATAAACGCGTCACCTTTTTTATTAAGATATATCCTGGAATAAATTCGGCAACATTTAAAAACAATTCCGAGGTGCGGCCGTTTTTTTTGATCATTTTTAATCAAGTCTTAAATCCTATTAGCAAAAATATTCCAATTTATTATAATCTATTACAGCTCCCGGCTGATTTTCAAACCAGCGATATCATCAATTAAAATATATTTTTCAGCTACCCAGGGACTTCCGCCAAATGATGCTGTATGTTTATCATCGACCCAGCTCTCATCACCCTTATGTCTGCGCCATGAGATAAAAAACTCGCCTTTAATTTCACGTTTCCAATCAGGAGCATCCGACTTATCTTCTAAATTTCTGATTGTCTGTTTACTGCCGTCTCGCATCATGAAGATCAGCTCGTGAATATCTTCCGGAATCACCAAATCATGATCCTGAATCAAACCAAGTTCATCAAACAGTTTTCGCCATCTTTCTGATCTGGTCATATTATTCTCCTAAATCTATACCCAAACAAAATTAATATTATCAAGTCGCGTTTGTTTCATTCATTATCTTCACCGATGACGATGAGCCAATTCGGTCGGCACCCGCCTCAATTAAAGCCATTGTATCAGCCAGATTTTTGATTCCGCCTGATGCTTTCACCTTTATCTGATTTTCGGCCGTATTGTGTAATCGCTTAACCATCTCAACAGTTGCCCCTCCAAAAAAACCGGTAGCGGTTTTGACAAATTGTGCTCCGCCATTTATCACCGCTTTTGTTGCCTCGATTTGGGCTTCTGGTGAAATCCGTGGTGCCTCGATGATTACTTTAAGTAAGGCGTAGTCAGGCAGCGCCTTACGGATAACGTGAATCTCATCTTCAACTTTTTTATATTCACCCATCGCCAAAAGACCGATATTGGCGACCATATCGATTTCATCGGCGCCATCCTCAACGCCTTTGACCGCCTCTGCGATTTTTATATCGGTTCGATTGGCCGAAAGCGGAAATCCGGATACTGAAATGATTTTCACTCCAGAACCATTTAGTTCTTTTTTGGCATCGGTTACCCAGTAGGGGTTTATCGCAATAGCAAATAACTCATATTTAATTGCTTCATGGCAAAGATTGAGTATTGCCTTCTGGTCGGTTTCGGGATATAGCATGGCATGATCAAAATATTTGTTTAGATTTTTTATCATAATTTATTCTCTATAATATTTTCAATTCGTTCAAAAAACTTTTTCCCGGAAAATCTGCATCTATCTTAAAAACTTCCGACAGGGTAGAGGATATATCAGAAAATGTTTCACGAGTTCCAAGATTCTGACCGCACTTCATTTGCTTATTAAAAACCAATAATGGAACATATTCACGAGTATGGTCGGTAGAATATTTCAATGTTGGATCACATCCATGATCGGCCGTAATTATCAGCAAATCATTTTCATTCAGTTTCTCAATTACTTTATTCAATGCCTTATCTGCGGTTTCTAATCCTTTGCCAAATGCCTTAACATCATTTCTGTGCCCCCAGAGCATATCAAAATCGACCAGATTGGCAAAGATCAAACCATAATCTGTTTTGGACATTTCGTCAATCACTTTTGCTATAACATCATCATTATTTTTTGTCTTAATTGCCTTGCTGAATCCGCGTCCGGCAAATAAGTCGAATATTTTTCCGATTGAAACCACTGAAATCTTTTTTTCTTTCAATTTATCCAGTATGGTGTCTGTCGATGGTTCAAGTGAGAAATCTTTGCGATTGGATGTTCTGATAAAACCGCCAGGCTGACCGATAAACGGACGAGCAATAACCCGCCCAACCGCATGTTGGTCAGTCAGCAATTCACGAGCGATTTGACATATTTCGTATAATCTTTTTATTGGAATAATATTTTCATGCGCCGCAAGTTGAAAAACAGAATCCGCCGATGTATATAAAATGATCTTACCCGATTTAATATGTTGCTCACCAAGTTGTTTAATTATTTCGGTCCCGCTGGCTGGGTAATTTCCTATAGTTTTAAGACCTATAGCTTTTTCAAATTCTTCGACAAGCTCAGTTGGAAATCCATTTGGATAAACTGGCAATGGTTTATCCAGAATAACTCCTCCGATCTCCCAATGTCCCGAGGTCGAATCCTTGCCGACCGATTTGGCCGCCATTTTTCCATAAGACCCAATTGGTTGTTTGATTGGTCCTATACCGTTTATTGGAACTATATTTCCTAATCCCAGTTTTTGGCAGTTGGGCATATCAAGACCATTTAGTTTGAGCGCAATATTGGGAATAGTAGATGCTTCTGAGTCGCCATAATTAGCCGCATCGGGGAGGGCCCCAACACCGCAGGCATCGAATATTAATAGAATCACACGTTTTATCATAGACTAAATTTAAAGAAAAGAGCTGGTTTCTGCCATTAAAAAAGGCGGCCTAATGGCCGCCTTAAAAATA
>JAAERC010000148.1 GCA_024230695.1 Candidatus Zixiibacteriota bacterium | reverse complement strand
TTTAAATATTTAAATCCCTGCCTACAACAAACTTACATCATCCTCAGCCCTATACTTTGTGCAAAAAAATGACATTTATCCAAATATATCAGATATATCCGCCCCAGATTAATTATTGAAAGTAGCTCAGCCGATAATATGGCCAGAAGTCATTCTAATTTATCCAAACGGAAATTAGCGATTTCAATCATTATTAATTTAAGTGGAGGTTGTTATGCAAGAAACTGCTTATGCCGCTGATTCGGGAATGGGGCTTGTCCTGTTTTTATGGGTCGCCTTTTATTTCTTTTTCGCGTTTACGCAATTCAAAATTGCGCAGAAAGTCGGACATGAGTCCCCCTGGTGGGCTTGGGTTCCGATTCTAAATTTTTTCCAGCAAATTCAAATGGCCGGGAAAGAATGGTACTGGTTTCTACTCTGTCTGGTACCGGTAGTTAATATTTTCGTAATAGCCGCTATCTGGATGGAGATTGCCCGCAACTGTCGCCAATCGGCAGCGTGGGGAATTATGGCAATAATTCCAATCCTCAATTTTATCGCCCTGCCATATCTTGCTTTCAGCAGTGATGCCAGTGTGCCGCCGCCCCCGCCGGCAGAAGCACCTCGTCAGCACGAATCAGTTGTCTGATAAGTACTAAATTTTTTATCACTACCGCCGGGAAACGGAATGCTCATATCTGCCTCGGCGGTTTTTTATACTTATTTTTTAATCTATTTTCATTTTTGTATTGACTCTAATATCATGCAGTGCTATACTTAGAAAAATGATGCGGTGCTGTCTATAAAAGACAGAGAATAGGAAAGACGGTGTGATTCCGTCACAGCCCCGCTACTGTGATAGCTACTTTTTTTGGCATTTGCCACTGGCCAATTAGGCCGGGAAGGCGCCGGAGAAAGGTTTGATGCTTAAGTCAGTAGGCCTGCCGTATCCATATCGATTTGTTGTTGTCGTCAGCGAGGGCTGAACGGGACAAAAGGCTTCGCCGCTGGCAACAGGAGAAAGTTGCTGTGTGGCAGTTTTTTTATCAGACGGTCAGATCAAAATTTAAGACTATTCAGGAAATCCAAAGAACATTTGTATTTGCCATATTAATTATTATTCTTTCTTTTACGATTGCGTCTGCTCAATCCAATCATAGTCTCATAGGTTTTATTTATGACCAGGATGATGGTTCGGCTATCCAAAACGCGACGATTGAAGTTGTTGAGCTTGGGCAAAGTTTATCTTCCGATGATCTCGGCTTTTTTGCTTTTGAACATGTTCCACCAGGTTTGTATTCAATTAAAATATCCGCTGATGGTTACAGCGACACAACAATAACTTATCTCGATATAGAGCCAGATATTACTCGTCGGATTAATATTAATTTGTCACCAATAATTTACGAGCTTAAAAAAATAGTTGTTCGTAGCAAAAAAAGTGAAAATTTGGCAACTACCACTGATCGGGTAACAATTATATCCCGCCGTGAGATCCAACAAAGTAATATCAATGATATATCAGAGATCTTGGAATTGGTCGAAGGTATCTCGGTTCAAAAGACAGGGCCGGCGGGCGGTTCACAAATCAGAATCAGAGGTTCCAATCCCAGCCATGTTTTGGTTCTGCTCGATGGCCAAAAACTCAATCCTTCAGGAGGCGGTATTGCCGATTTAAGTGGCATCCCGGTTGAAACTATTGAACGGATTGAGCTTCACAAAGGAGGTGCCGGAGCGGAGTTCGGCCCCGATGCGCTGGCCGGTGCCATAAATATTATCACCCGACCTGTAAAATTGTTTTCAAACATTACATTTGGAGCACAAAAAGATTTTGGGGATTGGAACACAAGAAATACTGAGATGACTATTTCTAATCCAATCAGTATTAAAAACTTTTCCAGTCGTTACTGTTATTTATCAAAAGAATCAGACGGCGATTTTGACTATAATTACCCAATTGCCGAATCAGATAACGGTGACCCTTTTTACAGCGGTACAAGAATAAATAATTCCTCGAGATCGGATAATATTTTTATTTCGGGGATATTTAAACCTTCGGAAAAAATAACTTTAAATTATTCCGGTAGATATTATGATTCAAAACATGGCCTGCCAGACCGCGCGACCCGGCCATATGAAACAGCTGCAATGATCGATTTACGCAAAATGCTGACAGCGGGGTTTAATTACGATATATCAAATATACACAAAATAAATTTTGAATATGGATACTCACAATTTGATCAACATTTTCTTAATAATGATACTCCTTCGTTTCTTAGATTTGACAGCAAATTCACTAATGATATTTATACCCTAAGCCATAATCAAAGCTACTCGTTAACAAGCGGCAACCTGAGTCGTTTTTCAATTATGTACCGTAACGAGTTGTTGCATCAAATCGATTATCTGCGGCCGCCAGAAAGTATGGGGCAAACATCTCGGAACAATTTTTCTATGCATATTTCGACCACCCAAAAAGCCGATTTATCACAATTTAAATTATTTGATATTATCAGCCTTGATGCCGCACTTCGTTTTGATCTGTCGCATACAAAAAAGGATTCCACTTCGTACGCCGACACGGTCAAAACCAACAGTACAGAACAGTTATCGCCAAAATTCGGTATCGCATTATCTAAGGGAGATAGATTCTCATATGTCCTGCGAGCCAGCTATGGAAAATCATTCCGACTGCCGACCTTAAATGCGCTCTTCTGGAAAAGTGATACCCGCTCAAGCGGCAACCCTGGATTAAAGCCTGAAAAATCGGAGCATTCAGAAGCGGGCATTGAATTAAAATTAGATTTCAATAAAATTATTATTACAGGCGGCATAACATATTTTCATTCATTTGTCAGAGATTTAGTGGTCTGGTCACAAAATACGCAGGGAATCTGGCGACCCGAAAATCTGGCTTTGTCACAAACAACGGGCCATGAAGATTTTGTCCATATAAATTTGTTTAATAACAAAATCAAACTCTCCTATCAAAACAGTATTACGACGGCGCTGAATAAAACTGAGGGGGATAACAGTTTTGGCAAAAGATTGATGTTTGCACCTCATTACATCACGACTTTTTCAGCCAGAATTAATCTCTCTCCCCTGTTCTGTTCTTATTCAATCCGTCTTGTCGACCATGCCTTTAACGTAAAGGCCAATTCGCGTCCTCCTTATCCTGCCTATCGTCTTGATGACGTTCATTTTGGTCTGAACTATGATCTATCAAAGAGCTGGCAAATATCAGCATCGGTCAAAGTAGATAATATATATAACTCATACTATGTCCTGATGACGCATTACCCGATGCCGGGACGACAGTGGAACATATCATTCGGTCTCAATTACAATATCGGAAAGGAAAGCAAATGAAACAGAAAACCGCTATAACAATCTTACTTATGGTGCTAATGCCAGCGATGATTTTTTCAGCGGATAAAATCGCCTATGTTCTTAATTCCTCTGGAGAAACTTTATCAAAAATCAATATGACAACTGGGATAGTTTCAAATAACATTGTTACTATCGGCTCCGATGTTCAGTCATATCCCAATCAAATAGTTGTTCGCGATAGTTTGGCATACGTTATCGCCTCAGGAACCGATGAATTGCAGATCATAAATCTAAAGACCGAGACAACAGTTGACTATATTAACACCGGCGCTTTTTCAAATCCTTACTGGATGACTTTTTATGATTCTCAATACGTTTATGTGACCCTGATGTTGACCAATAAAGTTGTCAAAATTGATGTCATAAACGGTCTGATTGTTGATGAAATAGACACCGGAATTAGTCCGACAGGAATAGCTATTTATGATCATAAAGCATTTGTTGTTTGCAGCGGATACGATTTTGATACTTATACGTATAATCCAAGTGTACTGGCCATATATGACCTAAGTGATAACTCATTAATAGACGCACTTGATGTTGGACTAAATGCCCAGTTTGTGGCGGTTGATAAAACTGGTCAAGTTCATGTCGTTGCCACCGGCAATTATTATGATATCAATGGTGAGGTTTATATTATTAATGGCGATTCTTATGAAACAATTAATAGTTTTGCCATCGGCGGCTCACCCGGCCAACTCAATATCGGGCCGGATGATGTTGTTTATATCGCCGCGGCCGGTTGGGCAATGGCAGGGTACATATATTCTTATAATGCCATAACCGGTGAATTGTACCATGACAGCGGGAATCCGCTTGAAATCGGCACAAATTGTATGACAGCCGTACCTTTTCAAGACAGTACCATATTTTCTGCCAGTTTCGGCACCGATTATATAAATGT
>JAAERC010000147.1 GCA_024230695.1 Candidatus Zixiibacteriota bacterium | reverse complement strand
GACTCCGGAAAAACATGATTCGATAACATCGTTAAAATTCGATATCTTCTTCTGAAGATATTCGTACCTTTTATCAAGTACCGATGCACTCTTGATGAAGATCAAAATCAGAAGTGGTAATGGTCCGGCTGTCCAAAGAGTTAATTTGGGATCAATACTTATCATCATGGCCAGTGCAAAAGCAACCATCAATAATGCCTCATACAACCTAAATATCCCTGAACATGCAAACCAAGACAGTTTTTCGGCAACATCATCGGTCATGCGGGTAACAAGGTCACCGGTCCGAAACCGGTTAAAAAAGTCGGGGCCTTTACTGGTAATCCCATCAAATGATCTCTGCCGGAACAGCCATTCCAATCGAAGGTTCATCCATGCCCTGTGTCCCTGAACAAAGGCATATAAAAACGATGCCACTAGCCCCAAAAGTACCAGTGTCAATGTAAATGTGGCAACCGTTGACAAACCTATCTGTTTGCCAACAGTATCAAGCCAAATAGCAGCAACATTACCGATAACCTCGCCGTTTTTAACAAAATCAACAGTGAATTCCATCATCCGTGGAATCGCTACCTGAAAAGTCGTCTGCACCGGAGTTAGAAATATCAAAACAAACAGAACATATTTATAGTTCCGATAATACCTCCAAAACCATTTTATTTTATCACGCATTTGCGTTCACTCCATTCTTATTCTTAAATTGCAGATGGAACAGTTTCGAATAATACCCACTCTGCAATATTAATTCAGTATGTGTTCCCCGTTCGATTATCTCACCCCGCTTGATAACCAATATCTGATCGACATCAAGTATCGTTGACAAACGGTGAGCAATCACGATCGAGGTCCGGTTTGCCATCAGACGGCTCAGCGATGCTTGTATCATCCGCTCAGTTTCGGGATCGACCGAACTGGTTGCCTCATCCAAAAGTAAAACATCGGGATCAGCCACCAACGCCCGAGCAAATGAAAGCAACTGTCTTTCGCCGCGACTGAAATTGGCACCTTTTTCCGAAACGGTAGTATCGTATCCTTTCGGAAGTTTCTCGATAAAGCGATGAGCCTCGACCGTTTTTGCAGATTCAAAAATCTGTTCTTCAGTAATTGATTTTGCCTCCAAGGTGATATTTGATTTCACATCACCCGGGAACAAATGAATATCCTGAAGTACCAGTGCAAATCGTCGACGCAGATCTGACTTGGATATATTTCGTATATCAATGCCGTCAACTGTTATACTTCCCTTTTGAGGGTCATACAATCTTAAAAGCAACGATATCACTGTCGATTTTCCACCACCGGTCATCCCGACCAAAGCCGTTTTCCGACCTACCGGAATTTCAAAAGTAGCATCTTTAAGAGCATAGTTATCATCATTTGTATATGAAAACGAAACATCCTCAAAACGAATACCTTTTTCCAGTTTTTTCCAAGCAATCGGCACCGATGGATCAGGCAAAGTCGACTCCTGCGATAAAAGCGCAAAAATCCGTTTTGCCCCGGCCACCGCTTTTTGAATATTAGACAACTGCTCTGAGGTCCTCCAGATCGGTTCAAATGAGCGCCAGATCAGGATGATAAACATACTTATCGTCCCGACTGTAATAACGCCCGATTCGATCCAGAGAACGCCAAAGAACAGCACTAATGCAATCATAACATATTCAAAAAAGAACACAGTGTTGAAATACAAAATAACGGCAACATTTACATACCGGTCATCAGTAAATTTCAACTTGTTCATATAATCAAGTCGTTTGCGGGCATAGGCGCCACGATGAAATATTTGAATGATCGACATCCCATGCAAAAACTCAGTTAATGTCGCTGTCACCTCCGCCATTTTTTTGCGGACCTCTAAAAATCGCGGTGATGTTACTCTTTCAAAGATAACAGTCAAAACGAATAAAATCGGCATTATCCCCAACAGAATCGATGCTAACCGCCAGCTGTAATAGTACATTATTCCAAATATACCGGCAATCAGAATTATATCACTGAGCACAAGCACAACAGTATTTGTAAACAGCATACGAAGTGCTTCGGTATCTGATTCAACTCGAGCCATCAATCGCCCAACCGGATTCTTATCAAAGAAGGAAACATCAAGCGATAAAATATGCCTAAACAGTTTCTGTTTCAGCTTAAGCATTATATCCTGTCCGACTATCTCAAGTCTGATCCGTTGGATATATTGAAGGATTATTGTAATACCTTGAATAACCCCAATAATCAAAACAGTTTTGATCAAAGCATCAAAATCGCTATTTTTAATATCAATATCGAGCG
>JAAERC010000146.1 GCA_024230695.1 Candidatus Zixiibacteriota bacterium | reverse complement strand
GCGAAGATTGGTTGGGGAAAGATTGGTTTGAGACTTTTTTGCCAAAGCAAATTAGACGCGAAGTTTCTCATGTTTATAATCAATTAATGTCAGGTAAGATTGAGCCGGTTGAATACTATGAAAATCCGGTCCTAACAGTAGGGGGAGAAGAACGTCTAATTGCCTGGCATAATTCAATAACAAAAGATAATAATGGGAAAATTATTGGCGTCCTTAGTTCGGGTGCGGATATCACAGAGCGCAAGCACGCGGAAGAGGCACTACGAATCTCTGAAAAACGTCAACGTTCGCTTTTGGCCAATTTACCAGTTGGAGTTTATAGAGCTACTCCAGATGGCAAACTTCTTACTGCCAATCCTGCTATGGTTGAGATGTTTGGGTATGATTCAGAAGAAGAACTGCGCAAAATCCCCATATCCGATTTATATTTAGATCCCAGAAAACGGCAAAAGCTGATTAGTCGCCTTACCGATGAGGGGATGGTCACAAATTTTGAAGTTTATTTACTGCGAAAAGATGGTAATAAGATTTGGGTCGCCGCCAGTGTCAGGGCTGTTAACGACGAATCTGGGGAGATCAGACATCTTGATGGAATCCTTCAGGACATTACTGATCGTAAGACAGCGGAGGAAGAATTGGCCAAAGTAAATATTAATCTGGAAGCTGAAAGCGATGCACTTCATCAGAAAAATGTTGCTCTCAAAGAAATTCTGAAACATATCGAGGAAGAAAAATTAATTATCAAACGCCAAATTGCCAATAATATCGATCAAGTTCTGGTTCCTGCCCTTAAAAAAGTAAGGCGGCATGATGGTACTGTTAATAAATACTACTATGACCTATTTTCAAGCGGCCTGAAAGATTTGGCGAATAACTCAGGAGATAGATTACATAAATATGCCAAATTATCCTCAAGAGAATTGGAAATATGCAATATGATTAAACAGGGGGTGACTTCGAAAGTTATTTCCAATGAACTTTATATTACTATCGAGACAGTAAAGAAACACCGTGCCGCAATCCGGCGTAAACTTGGTATCAGTAATAAAAGTATTAGTCTTTCAAATTTTTTAAGAAATCTTTAATAGGGGGTAGTTTTATATACCCCCATATTACTCCCTATATGGGTCTTGTCAGATTTGATTTCTATTGCGATATTGGAATCAATGATTTTAAACAATAGAAATAAAATGTGTTTTAACGCCATACCGGCATGGGTCGAGGGGGCTAAATTGACGGTATTTAGGCAAATGGGTGTTGCCGTGCTTGCAGGGGGGAAGAAGGTACGGCAACATCCCTATAAATTATCTACCGGCAGTATAAGATTAAAAATACAAGCTAGTTTTCCAATT
>JAAERC010000145.1 GCA_024230695.1 Candidatus Zixiibacteriota bacterium | reverse complement strand
GCTGGCCGTGGTGAATCTTCAAAAAGCAATTGATGAAGCCAGAAAATATGGTCTTCTTGGTGATAATATTCTTGGCACCGATTTATGTTTCGATTTAAAAATCAGCGTTGGTGGTGGTGCTTTTGTTTGTGGTGAATCATCAGCACTTATGAAATCTGTGGCCGGCGAGGTCGGCGAACCGCGCGCCAAGTATGTTCGTTCGGTTTTAAAAGGTCTGTTTAATAAGCCGACTGTATTAAACAATGTCGAATCGTTTGCCAATATCCCAGTCATACTTGATAAAGGCGCCGATTGGTTCGCGTCAATTGGAACCAAGAAGAGTACTGGAACGAAAGCGTTTTCACTTGCTGGCAAAATCAAAAACACCGGACTTATCGAAGTCCCAATGGGTATCAAACTTAAAGATATTATCTATGATATCGGCGGTGGTATTACTGATAACCGCGGATTTAAAGCAGTGCAAACCGGTGGACCATCGGGCGGATGTCTCCCGGCTGATAAGCTTGATCTTAAGGTTGATTTTGATACGTTAAGTGATAACGGTTCGATGATGGGTTCCGGCGGGATGGTCGTAATGGATGACCGCACCTGTATGGTTGATGTCTCCCGATACTTCCTCAATTTCCTTGTTGAAGAATCATGTGGAAAATGTGTCCCGTGCCGAGAAGGTCTCTATCAGCTTCATAAATTAAATGAAAAAGTGTGCGAAGGTAAGTCCTCCGAAGATGAACTAAAACTGATGGAGAACCTGTCAAAAACGATTATCTCTGGTTCTCTTTGTGGGCTGGGGCAATCTGGTCCCAATCCGTTTTTAAGTACTATTATGTATTTCCGGGAAGAATACGAAGCGCATGTTAAAAAGCAGGAATGTCCCGGCGGAGTTTGTAAGGAATTAATTACATATAGAATAAATGAAGATTGCAATGGTTGTACAGCCTGTCTGAAAGTCTGCGCCGCCAGTGCCATAACGGGTAAAAAGAAAGAACTGCACGTGATCGATGAAGTCAAATGTGATCGATGCGGCGCCTGTTATGCCGTCTGCAATATTAATGCGATAGATATAATTTAATGGGTATCAAATGATAAAACTGCGAATAAACGGAAAAATCGTCGAAGCTCGAGAGGGCGAGATGCTTCTTGCTGTGATGCAACGAATGGGAATAGATGTCCCGACCCAGTGTCATCATGAAGCAATCGAACCAACCGGCAACTGTCGCCTTTGTATGGTTGAGATAACCAAAAAAGGTTGGGACGGCTGGAAAAAATGTGTGACATCATGTTTGTATCCGGTCGAAAAAGACCTGATTGTCGAAACGCATAACGATAAGCTCTTTGAGATCAGAAAAACAATTCTTGATTTACAATTAGCTCGTTCACCACATTCTGATTATGTCCAAAAAATGGCTTCAGAGTTCGGGCTGGAAAAATCATCATATCCAATCGAACCGGAAGGTGATGATTGTATCATGTGTTATGCCTGCACCCGTGTTTGCGAGGTCCTTGGTAAATCGGCGATCTCAGCGACCCAGCGGGGACATCAGAAAGTTATCTCAGGGCCATTTGGCGAAGCACCGGTTGATTGTATCGGGTGTCTCAGTTGTGCCAATGTCTGCCCGACTGATTTTATCAAATGGAGCGATAAGGGCAATACTCGGACTATTTGGGACAAAAAAATCAAACTGATAAAATGCAAAACGTGTGGTAAGAAAACTATCGCGCGTGAGTTTGCCGACTACCTGATCGAAAAGCGCGATCTGCCGGCAAAATATTTTGACACTTGCGATGACTGTAAACGGAAAGAGACGGCCAAAGAGATGGGCGCACTGGTTATCAAGGCGAAGGAGGCAACAATATGAAATACCGTTTCCAGGTAATTCCTGAGCTTTGCACCGGTTGCCGAACTTGCGAACTGGCTTGTGCCTTTAAATATTCCAAAGATGGTAAACCGGGCCGTAGCCGTATCTATCCGCTTGCTCATGCCAAAGATCAATATGTTCCGGTCGTTTGCTTCCAGTGCGATGATGCCGCGTGTGTGAAATCATGTATGTTTGACGCCCTCAAACGGAACGAAGAGACCGGCGCGATTGATCGCGATATTGAACGATGTGTTAAATGCGAAGCATGTGTCGCCGCCTGTCCGTTTGGTTGCGCGATTGTTGATTCAGAACAAGACAAGATTGTTAAGTGCGATCTTTGCCAGGGTGATCCGGTCTGCGCGAGGTTCTGCCCGGAATCGGCCCTGAGATATGTTGAGATAAAAGATTGAGTGGACTTTTGATGTAAGCAAAAAAGAAGGGCCTGATAGTACATCAGGCCTTTTCTTGTTTGATTTAATAGTATCAATACATGAATAATTATTTAGGTTTTTCACAAGAAAGTAGTCTCTCATTTATCAATGATTATTTAAAGTTTGCAATCAATAATAGAGTCGTCGCTATTGATGCATACTTGAAGGATATTGATAACCTTGGGGACGTAGATAGTCGTATACTTGGCGCAAAAATATATTCCGAGTATGGTGCTGCCATTGAAGAGGAATTTGCTATTGCATATGCAATAGTCGAACACAATAGGGAAATTGAAAAACTAGAAAACAAAACCAATAACAATCAGAGCAATTCGGCAGATAAAATGCATAAACCCAGGTTTTTTAAAGAAGTCTTCATAAATTACAATAATTGGACTTTGGGCGATTTTATAAGGAATACCAATTTTAACGATGGTGTAGAAAAGATTTTTGGATTCATTGAACCAAAAGAATATGCCTGCTTGAAGCATTTGAAGGAACAAGATGTTATTAATGATTATAAAACAATTAGCTCAAATCTCGAATTATTGCAAAATGAGTATATTGAAGGTAAATTGCATCGGGTTTATTTAAAACTTAAACATGGCTTTCTGGTAAAATATGATTGCCAAGGCTTTATTGACAAAACTAAGAAGGCTGTTGGGGTTTATACAAAAAGTGATGATACTGAGTTATTGGCGGATGCCATTCCTATTTCAGTGGAAAAAGATGTTCTTGTTATGATTAGACAGAACGCTGATGATTCACAAGAGACTATTAGACGACTATTAGAATTCTTTATAGATAGCCATTTATTGGAGAGAAATAAACCATGCAAATAGTACTCGCAACACATAACAAAGATAAAATCCGAGAGATAAAAAATCTGCTCGGAAATTTACCGGTCGAAATCAAAACTTTCGAGGATTTCCCGGATATGCCGGACGTTGACGAAACCGGTACAACTCTCGAAGAAAACGCGCTTCTCAAATCCAACGCCATTAATAAATATACCGGACTAACTGCGTTGGCCGATGATACCGGGCTTGAAGTTGATGCACTTGGCGGACAACCCGGCGTCTATTCGGCACGATATGCCGGCCCCGGATGCAGTTATGAAGATAACTGCAATAAGATGCTTGATGCTCTAAAAAATGTCTCGACCGAAAGACGTAATGCATCATTTCGGACGGTGATAGCGATAACTTGGGGCAAAGATGATGTCGAGACAGTTGAGGGGAGAGCCGACGGGATTATAACAACATCCAAACAGGGTGAATCCGGTTTTGGTTATGACCCGGTGTTTTATTATCCACCGCTGGGAAAAACTTTTGCCGAGATGACCCTCGATGAAAAAAACAAAGTCTCACACAGAGGTTTAGCCTTATTAAAAGCCAGAGAATTAATTAAACGTTATATTGAGAATCATCCCGGTTGATTAACTATAGTATTGATGAACAATATAGATATCAAAGCCATTTGTTCCGATACGATTACTTTGACTCTGATAAATGAATCAAATCTATCTGATGTAAGAAAGATGTTTCAAGATTTTCCAGATTCGGAATATATGTTAGGTGAACTTGAACGAAGTTATGCCCCAAAATTTGATGAATCCGGAAGGCGTATCAAATATGGTTTCTATACCTCATATAATAATAAACTTGCCGGGATGTCCTTGCTTGGTATCAGCAGTTGGAAGCATAGCCGGGGATATACTGGCGCCGATACATTAAAATCTATGCGAGGGCAATCAATTGCACCGGATAGCAAACCACTTTTGTTTTATCTGGCTTTTGAAATTCTGAATCTAAATCGCATTGAAACCGGCTGTTTTGTGTCAAATATCGCATCAAAAAAATCGATTGAAAAAACTCCCGGTTTTAAGCTTGAGGGAATTCTTCGCGAATTCGGCCGTAATGATAAAGGCGAGTTCGAAGACGAATATCGTTATGCCATCCTGAAAAAAGACTGGATAGATTTATATGATAACTCCTCAATCAGGCTAATTCGTTAACATTTTGCCTGATTTATTCTTTTTTTTTATGAATTATGACTTGTAGATTATCATTCCTTGACAAAAACCGATAAAAGTATATATTGAACGACTTCGTATAATTCGGGGTGTGGCGCAGTCTGGTTAGCGCACTTGTTTTGGGAACAAGAAGTCGGAGGTTCAAATCCTCTCACCCCGATATTTTTATTCAGTAAGACCTTTCACTTCGTATATAATTACTATGCAAACCGAACCTGATAACATACATTGAATTAATTATGAGATTTTTACCGACTACAAAAGAAGAGTTAAAAAGACTCAAATGGGGTCAGCTTGATATAATTCTTATCTCGGGCGATAGTTATATTGACTCGCCGTTTATTGGGACGGCGGTTATTGGGCGGTATCTCGTTAATAATAGATTCAAAGTAGGGATCATTTCTCAACCCGATCTAACTTCCCCGCGTGATATTAAACGTCTTGGCGAACCAAAATTGTTTTGGGGGGTCAGCGGAGGATCGGTTGATTCGATGGTGGCCAACTATACCGCTTCGAAGAAAAAGAGAAAATCAGACGATTTCACGCCCGGTGGAATTAATAACCGTCGGCCGGATCGAGCGGTGATAGTTTATAGCAATCTCATTCGTAAGTATTTCAAAGATACCAAACCGATTGTTCTGGGTGGGATCGAAGCCAGCTTACGCCGCGTTGCCCATTATGATTACTGGTCAAATAAAATTCGCAAATCGATTTTGTTTGATGCCAAAGCGGACGCTCTTGTTTACGGTATGGGCGAAAAAACGATTCTGAAATTGGCCAAAGCTTTTAAGCAAAACAAAGACTGGCGAAAAATAAAATCGTTATGTTATATCTCAAATGATCCCCCAAAAGATTATCTTGAACTGCCATCTTTTAAAGAGGTGGTGAATTCCAAGTCGAAATTCACACAGATGTTTCATACATTTTATAAAAACAATGATCCCAAAACGGCTGTTGGGTTATGCCAAAAAACCGATACCCGCTATCTTATTCAAAATTCGCCGGAAAACTATCTCACTCAATATGAGATGGACAAGATCTATGAGATAAAATTCGCACTTGAGCAACATCCTTACTATCAGAAATTTGGCAAAGTCAAAGCTCTTGAGACTATCCGGTTTTCATTAACGACTCATAGGGGGTGTTACGGGGAATGTAATTTCTGTGCGATAGCTGTTCATCAGGGACAAACGATCCAGTGGCGATCGGAGCGGTCAATTATAAACGAAGCAAAAAGGTTTAACAAGTTTGCCAATTTCAAAGGTGTTATCAGTGATGCGGGCGGGCCAACGGCCAATATGTATGGATTCGAGTGCAAAAAGAAAATCAAAAAGGGTTGTTGCGAACATAAGCGATGTGTCAGTCCGACCCTTTGTAAGATGATGAAACCAGATCATTCACCACAGATGAGTCTATTGAATAAACTCTCTGCATTAAAAGGTGTGAAACAAGTATTTATCGCCAGCGGGATCCGGTATGATTTGATTATCGAGGACAAAAAGTTTGGTCAGAAATATCTTAATCAACTTGTCAATAAACATACTTCAGGACAACTCAAAATAGCCCCGGAACATACTGATAATGATGTTTTAAAATTAATGGGCAAACCTGGTGCCGCGATTTTGAATAAATTTGGAAAAATGTTTTCAGATACCGTTTCACATTACAAGAAAAATCAATTTCTAACATATTATCTTATTGCCGCTCACCCGGGGTGCACCATTGATAAAATGAAAGCATTAAAGTCATATACATCAAAACAGTTAAAAATAAACCCGGAGCAAGTTCAGATATTCACTCCGCTTCCGTCGACTTATTCAGCGTTGATGTACTATACCGAACAGGACCCATTCACGGGTAAGAAAATATTTGTCGAAAAGGATATAAATCGCAAAAAAAAGCAGAAAGATATCCTGACCTATAAGCCATCATATAAAAAACCGAAAACACGACGATCACGAAAATAGCGCAAATAGATTCAATTTCTCTAACTCTTTTATCATTAAATTTAGCCATTTTTTCGTCGATAAATAGATTATAACTATAAATAAGTGAGATGGTTTTATGGCAAAAATACAATGGCAAAAAATATATTCGGTTAACATCCCGGAAATTGATGAACAACATAAGAAGCTGGTGTCAATGATAAACCAATTGGAGGATTCTTTGGCAGCTGGCAAGGGTATTATAAATAAAGAAATCGGATTAGTACTTGCCCAATTGGTTGATTATACTCAATCGCATTTTACAGATGAAGAACGACTTCAAGAAGAAATGAAGTTCTCTAAAAGGGTAAAACACAAACAGCAACATGTAGAACTAGTACAACAAGTAAAGGCGATTCTCATTAATTTAAAAAATGGAAGACCTATTAATGCTTATGAGATGATGAATTTTCTAAGAGACTGGTTGGTCAATCATATCCTTGAAGAAGATCATAAAATGATTGCCGAATACAAACAATTCATCCAGACTCACGGAAATTTCAAGATCAAACAAATCGTGAATTCATAAATAAAGAACATCAGTTTATTCTATCAATTCGATATATTCTCTGATAACTTTATCCCTGAGGATCTTTATTACTATTGGCCATCTGTTCGGCTGAAAATGAAAAATGCATCTGAACAATCACCCATTTTCCATCCTGTTTTTCTAAAACACCTGTCCAGCGAACATCTTCCCAATTGGCCGGTTGCCCTTTCCATTCATTATAATCATCAAGCCGTGCTGAGTAACAGGCCATATCACCTGATTTGGACAGACGAATTTTCAGCTCGCGAACCTTGGAACTAATAGCCTTAAAATCCTCATGCATAAAAAAGTTCTCGGTTAGATTTGTGAAAGCCTTAAAACCCGCGATAGTTCCGGCATCATCGGGGCTGAAATAAAATAGTTCCTCATCTTTTGTGAAACAGTTATACAGCAGTTCCTTGTCTTTAGTAACTGCCCAGGCAATACTGTTTTTTACAACTTCCGCAATTTCAGCCTTTTCGGCATCGAGATCGATCTTAGATTCCATTGAATAACACCCCATAATTATTCCGGTTAATAATAGAATAATTGACAATATAACAAAATGTTTCATAGTTACCTCCAAATATTAGACTGATGTTCATAAATACTGTTTAATTTTATTTCAAAACTATTGAAAAAAACAGTGTCAAGAAACGCATTCAAATTGTCGATTAAATATGTATAGGAAACCGCGATAAAAATTGCGGATATTTCAATATGTAGAATAGGAATCTGTTCTAATGGAAAAATTATTACTTGAGGGTGAAGAATTATTTGCCTGCGATAAAATCGATGAGGCCGAAAAATGTTTTGTCAAGATCATCGAAAAATATCCCGATAATAAGCAAGCATATAATGATCTTGGCGTCATAGCTTTTTCCCGCAATCAATCAAATCAAGCAAAATCATATTTTCATCAGGCTTTGAAAATCGATCCCGGTTATCAGGATGCTATCAATAATTTGGCCGATATTGGGCGAACTGAATCGACAACGGTTGAAGATATATTAGAATCCAACCTATCTGATAAAAAAATCTCAAGGCAGAATATTGCTATCGTAAATCCTTTTGATAATAAATTTAATCAGCTTTACTCCTCATATTTTGGTCAACAAAACGATGTGCGCGTGATCAAAGCCTCCAATACTGATGAAATTGTGGCCCTTGATCCGATTTTAGACTGGGCCGATATTATCTACACCCCCTGGGCGAATGAACCGCTTATTTATCTGTCTAACAAAAAAAGTGATACGCTCCTTATTTCGAATATTCGCAGTTATGAGATATTTTTTGATGCTTCAATGTCAAGTGTGGCCTGGGATAAAGTTGACGGTCTGATTTTTGTAGCGGACCATGTTCGTGAAATTGCAAATGAAAAATGGTCAAATCAGTTGAAAGCTATCCCGCAAACAACGATTTATAATTGTGTCGATCCGAATAAATATCAATTTGAGAAAAAACCTCCGGGTAAAAATATAGGTTATGTCGGTTACCTTAACGCCAAAAAAGGTATTGAATTATTGCTTCAGTGTATCAACGAAGCTGTGAAAATCGATTCGGAATATTGCTTTCATATTGCCGGTAAGTTTCAAGGTGAACGATTTGAACATTATACAAAACATCTGATCTCACAGATGAACCTTGAGAAAAATATTGTTTATCATGGCTGGGTCAAAGATATCCCGGCGTTCCTGAGTGATAAAAGTTATATCATCTCAACCTCTCCCTGGGAAGGTTGTCCCAATAATATTATCGAGGCAATGGCCTGCGGGGTCAAACCATTGATTCATAACTGGCGCGGTGCATCAGACATTTTTCCTGAGGAGTTTGTGTTTAACACTGTTGATGAGTTTATATCTATTTTAAAATCTCCTGATTATGATTCATTAAGTTATCATAATTATGTTCTTGAGCATTTTAATGCTGAGTTACAATTACCCAAAATTGAGAAATTTATGCTCTCATTATTGGATAAAAGGGGAGAGAGCAATACATCAAAGTCAACTGAATCATCTTTAAATCTTAACAGTTGGCAGGAAGTGGCTGAGAATAAGCCAATCGAAAATGATAACGAACCAAAAACCGAAGTGTCTGTGAATTTCATCCAGCAATTACCTCAAAAAGTACAAATCGTTAATAACCGTAAAGCATATACAGTTGATTTCTGCAAGAATAAAAAAGTGCTTCATATCGGATGTGTTGATTCCGGGATGATGAAAAAAAGAATCGCCGAAAATAATTATCTGCATCATCAGATTTATAAAGTTGCCGAGAGTCTTTTTGGAGTAGATATCGACGATAACGGTATTCAACTCCTTCGTAACGAGGGATTCGATGTTGAAACAGTTAATGTCGAGACTGACATAAACAAATTGCAGGCGCTGACAAACGATGTTGACGTGATTGTTATTCCTGAAGTTATAGAGCATCTTAGTAATTTGGGGCAATTTCTGGATAATTTATATTCATGCAATTTTGATGGTGATATTTTAATAAGTACACCTAATAGTTTTTCGTACCGAGTTACAGAATATCTGTCACAGGGTGTTGAGTTGGTGCATCCTGATCATAATTATTATTTTTCATTAACTACCCTTACAACAATATTAAACAAACATGGTTTTGATGTTAAAAGTCACTTGATGTACTATTGGCCGGGTAATGACGAATTTGGTCAAAAATATGAGAAATTATTAGACAAATCACCATACCTCGCCGAAGGCATAATCGCTATCGTTAATAGAAAATAACATTCTATCATGACAACATTCCTGTACATGAGCTTGTTGTAATGTCATTGCGAGGAGCTTCGATTTTAATCGAAACGACGCGGCAATCTCAATTTATATTTTATCTTATGCATATTTAAATGCTCTGGCCATCTAACCCACAGCCCTTCGTTTACTCAGGATTTTCAACAAGCTGTGGGGCACCCAAAACTTCAAATAATAAAAATTCCTCGTAAGCCAATCACCTCCATATAATTACAACAAAATGGGTTCGTTCCTTCACTTTTGAGAAAAAACTATCTATTCGATGTTGATTCTGATTGTTCGCCTATAGGTTTTTTTACTTATTGTCATAATTCTCACTTTATTCACAGTGTCTATTATTGGGGAGGAGGGGAGAAACAACATTGATGTTGTAGTGAATTTGATTTTGCCATCAGGAAAGGGTTCCTGACGGCGCGGGCGGACCGGGAAAACCCTTGTTTTATAAGGGTTTTTGCCTATATTGACTTAAGTGATTTCCAGTATGGAGTATTATTTGAGCACTTAGATATAATTATATTTACTATCCACTTTGTGGAAGCTGGGCATATTTTGAAACTTAAAATTGGAGGTAAGGTGATCAAGACTATCAGAATATTTATTAATAGTAAACATCTGGCAATAAATCTTGCCGTAATAATGGCAATTGGTCTGTTTTTTGGTCAATTATGTGAGGCAAGGGAATGGCAAGAAATCTTGCATTCAGTAGGATACGGAGACAATATTGTAATAAATTCGCAAGATCACATTTTTGTGAACGAAGTAAACACCTATTTTGTAGAGGGTGAAATAATTTATGAAGTAACGTTACTGCGCTCCACTGATTACGGAGAAACTTGGGAGAATATTTATTCATTTGATGATGCTAGCGATTATGATGTCAAATTGGGCATAGATGGCAATGACAATATATATTTGTTCCTAGTAAACGATTTATCGCAGATTATTATACATTATTCTCTTGATAATGGTAACAGCTGGAACATAGAATATACTCTGATCATCGGTAGCTTGAGGTCGGCTCATGTTAGTCCTTCGGGATGTATATTTATGGTGGGGCTTGAAGAAATTCCCGCGCCATGGGGTACTTTTCGTTCATGTGATTTCGGCCAGACCTGGGATTTTTATCCCGAAAATCATTTTTTAGGTGACTATACTTCATCTTCACCCTCCAACCCATCAGAATTATGGAATATTGGCCAAAATAAAGAAAATGAACACGGCCTGTTCCAATCTACTGATAATGGCGTATCTTGGGCCCTTAAGGTTGAGATAGATTATGATCATTACGTCAGATTCAGAGGCATTCATTGTAATTCGCTAGGGGAAGTATTTGTCTATTCTGATAGTAATATCTACATATATAATGGGGTTGACTTGACTCCTTTGCTCCCGGATAATCAAATGTGGTATGTCCAGAGCGCTACAACAAATTCCAATGATGATTTAATTATATCTAAGTATTTCGATGTAGCACTTATCTCATCTGACTATGGTAGTAATTGGATTCAACTTGCTGAAGACCCACCACCGCCCGACGATGATATCTTCTTTAGGAAAATGGTTGTTGATTCAAATGATGAAGTATATGGGTTAGAAAGTGAGATTTGGAAGACAACTGATGATGCCAACGGAATATATTTTTCTTCCTTTGACGCCATCAAACCAATTCAGGCAATTGAAGATTGTAATACTTTGGTGGCCGGGAAACCAACAGTTATTAAACTAAAAATACGAAATACATTTGAGGATCCCAAACATATTAGCATTAGAGTACTGCTTGATGATGTCGAAATTGCTCAGGAATCAAGTATAGAAATTCTCCCCAGCACGCTTGGCTATAACACTATTTATTTCCCGGGCGGTCCATCAAAGGCATTACCGGATGCATGGGGTGATGAATATGATGTGATATATTTTTCACCTGAAGACAATTCAAAACTGCTTTCGGTCGAACTAAATTACAATGATGAGATCATCCAAACAATAGACTATGGTAGTATATCAGTAATAAATACAGCAAATGCATTTGATATTAATTATTACAGTTGGACATTACATGATATATGCCTTTATGATCCAGCGGAGGTAAGCCCCGCAGATTGCATTCAGATGGCTGAAAACAGTACTAATTTTGCTGCCAGTACTTTTCCTCTTCCTTACATTAATTACAATGTCACAACTTCGCCCACGAGTGGAGATCCGTATGGACCAATTCATGTCATATTTGCCGATTTATTGAGATTGTCTCAATTAAGGTATTTCACAAAATCTGACGTTGCCGTTGGTATTGTAACATCTGATTATTGGCGATTTGGATACCCCACATTTATATGTCCGCTGAAAGGTATTTCAGTAAGTAATATACCTGGTGCTGCTATTGTGGAAGAAGGATATTGGACTACGGTCGCAAATAGAATTCATCAGTTATATGATGGATGGCGAAAAAACGATATTGAGGCAAGGCTTTCCCCACCTGCAATAGATGCCAATGGTTTTTGGATAAGCGAGAGAAAAATCATAACTGGTTTGCAAAACAATCCAAATGGTGCCTGTTTGATGGGAAGCCCCCAATATAGGAGTTTTGTATATGAAGATTTTGAACAGGATATTTGGATTTGCAATCAAGGATACAATCCCCAAAATACTGTTGGTTGCTATGATCACTTGTTAGATGTTTTTAGTACTGGCAGTCGGAGGAGTGAAAGTGGCAACGCCATATATGTTTCAGGAATAATTCATAATGATGATCAAGTCGATTTAGATTGTATGTGGATGCAAGATTCTGCTCCAATCGATTTAGAATCTGATGGTGACTATTCAATTAAACTATTGGATCAAAGTGATGCAATTATTCAAGAAACGGCGTTTGACATCACATTTGAATTCCGACTTGATGATGAGAATACAATTATATTGGATTCAACATGTTTTGGTATATCAATTACATATCCTGAGGAAGGAGAAATTCAACCTTCAAAAATTCAAATGCTTCATAATGACATAGTTTTGGCGGAAAAAATAGTATCGGCAAATGCACCAGTTCTTGATATTACTTATCCTGATGGTGGCGAAGTAATTTCTGCCGGGACAACACAAGAAATCACTTGGACATCTAATGATCCCGACAGTGATCCATTAACTTATTTCATAATGCTTAGTGATAATTCTGGTGAAGACTGGCAAGTGTTGTTGTCGGAATCCTCTGACCCGCAATTTTTCTGGCAGATACCTTCATCTACTGACGGAAACGAATTTCTAATCAAAGTAATTGCTTCAGACGGTGTTAACACAACGGCCGATTCATCTTATTCAACATTTACGATTGAAGCATTATACGAATGTGGTGATCTCAATGATGATACCGAAATTGATATTCTGGATATTGTTTTTCTTATCAATTACAAATATAAAGACGGCGCTGTCCCTGATCCGCTTGAATCGGCTGATGTAAATCATGATACCAATATAGATATTTTGGATATTGTCCATTTGATTAATTTTAAATATAAGGGCGGTGCGGCGCCGGATTGTCCGTAGAGATAAATCAAGCATGGATTCCCGTACGCAAGGCGTATTCTGAACCTGCGCTGGAATGAAGTTAATGGATTAAACTTCGTAGTTGAGTTTATTGAGTGTGTTGGTTAAAGTCAAATCGAAAGTACGTAAGATCGCCGGGTCGATTCCCTCTTTTTTCCATTTGCCGATTTTGTTAGTGAATATCGGCGTTGTACCATAATTAAGAGGATTGTTTTTGCCCTTATCCATATAGTTCAGCATTTCAGGGTCATACTCTTCATCAAGGAATTCCATTAGGTTTTTCAGGCAGTTCTCTGTATCGAGAATCAGATCTTCATACTTCAATTCATAATATCTCGGATCACCTCTGAATCTGATGCCAGCCTCAACTGCCGAGAGCCATCGGAAGATAGCCGAAGGCAGAACAAAATCGCGTCCTTGAGTTAATGATAAGGCAACATCGCGACCGTCACGGATAACATGCACAAATTTGGAATCAGGAATTAAATTTAATATCTCTTCAATACAATAGATATTATTGGGAGTTTTTTCGGCCCATCTTTTTTTGCCCTGAGTAAACGCCCAGTTGGAGAAAAACAGATCGATAAAATGTTTGAGATTTTTGGATTTCTCAAAAATAGCTGTCATCGTGGAAAAATTATGATACTCTTTGCCGGTGTTGGGAATAAACAGACCAAAATTGCTTCCGAATTTTGTGAATAATGGAAATATCTGTTCTTTGTTTATCTCATCAAATTTCTGTGTGGTGAACATCTGAAAAAGTTCATTTAATTCTGTATGGTACAATTTGGGTCGATCAAATAATGCTATCTCCTGACCACAGGCAATATTTTTGTGTGAATCAAGCATCGTTTTTAAAAGAGTTGTTCCGCTGGAACCACAACCGCCAAGAATAATCGGATTGGGAAAAGAGATATCCTTTATTTCAACGGCAGGATTGGTTGACATCTCATATTTGAGATACTCCTGCATCGTGATTGTTTTTTGTTTGATCGCGGTGGTCATCAGATTCCTCTTATGTCAAACTTGGTTCTTGTTGCTTGCGTGGCTGAGTAAAATAATTTTGCTCGGATAAATATCCCAATATCTTATTGACTGAATTTTCAATCGAAAGCTCCTGAGTATTTATCAATATTTCCGGGTCCTCCGGCATCTCAAAAGGATCATCTATCCCGGTGAAATTTTTAATCAGACCACTTCGGGCCTTTTTATATAATCCTTTGGGATCGCGTCGTTCGCATTCATCAAGAGGGCAATCGATAAATGTTTCGATAAAATCACCATCATCAACAATCGATCGAACTTTTTCCCGGTCGCTGTTGTATGGTGAGATAAAGGCGCAGATAGTGATGATCCCAGCTTCCATTAAAAGTTTGGCCGCCTCGCCGATCCGTCTGATATTTTCCTGTCTGTCTTTTAGAGAAAAATTCAAATCGGAACTTAAACCATGACGAACGATATCACCATCGAGAATCATAACCTGATAGTTTTTCTCAAAAAGGATTTTTTCAAGTTCCCGGGCAATTGTTGATTTACCAGAACCGCTCAGACCGGTCAGCCAGATTATATAACTTTTATGATTATTGCGGGTCTCACGATTTTGGCGCGTTATTAATCCCTCGGGGGAATATAAATTTCTTGATTTATTTGATTCTGATAATTTATAGTCACAATCGACTAATTTGGGCGGGTCAAATCTGAAAGTCATACCGATTTTAACTCCATTTATAATATCTATCCTATCAAGGGCTATATTTGTAGCCTGCTATCTATAGGATATTATCGGCATACTGTTCAAAAATTTAACAGTGAGCGCCAAATATTGGGATAGATTGGAGTTTATGAAATTTCAGATTATTGGTTATGCGGGGTATTTCCCCATGATATATTCTTTGAGATATCTGTTTTCTGTTTTTCGTTTAGCAGACAGCGATTTAACAATATCTCCAATCGAAACGATCCCAACCACTTCGCCTTCATTCATAATCGGAAGATGTCGAAATCTGTTTTCGGTCATAATAGCCTCAACCTCTTCAATCTCATCTTCAAGGATACCTACGATTATATTGGTAGTCATGATTTCGCTGATTGTTTTATCAAGAGCGACGTTATTGGATTTGTGAAACTCTTTGACAAGGTCGCGTTCAGAAATAATGCCTACAAAATCGTTTTTATCATTAAGAACCAGCAGAGAACCGATTTTGTTAATAACAATCGCGTCTAACGCATCTTTTAATGATTTATCTGACTTGATTGTGAACACTTTTCTACCTTTTGCCTCTAAAATATCATTTACTTTCATTCCCGCCTCCCCAAAGAGATTTATTTGGATTTTCTATAAATACGATATAGGAACCATATTTATTTGACTCATTTCCCAATTTACTCTGGTGGGCCGTACTCGAATTTTAGCAGTGAATAAACAAGATCATCATAGAGGTCACCTTTGAAGTAGTGATGTTGCCTAAGTGTACCATCAAGTTTGAATTCAAACGATTCGAGAAGTTTGACCGAGGCCTTATTAAACGATGCCGTCTGAGCATACACTTTATTTAGATTCATATCCAAAAACAGATATTTTATAATAAGCTGAAGCGCCTCTTTGGCAAATCCGTTACCACGCTCCGCAGGTGAAATCAAATAACCGAGTTCAGCCGAACGATTTAACATATTCATATGAAAGAACGCGATTTCCCCGACCAGCCGATGATCGTTTTTGGCGATAATAACAAATCGACCCTCATCATCTCTGAATTCTTTTTTATGCATCTTCTTGACTTTATCTTCTGGTGAGATAATTCTCGATACATGGCAGGTCTGAGACTGTGGATCGGAGGCATTAAACCACTGGTGGACCTCGAGATAATCATCGGGAGCTGATGCTCTTAAATAAACTTTTTTTCCAATCAGCGCGGGGGAGGTGGGGAACTGACCTAAGTCTTCATTTTTTTTCATATTTTATTCCTGATTTATGAGCGTTTTCGTTATCAATCAATTTTGAGATTGCCACGTTATTCAGTCCTTTGGCCTGAATTCCTCGCAATGGCTTTTCAATAAACTCTTTATTATTATGCCAAATTCAGACAATCTTCAAAAACAATTGACGGCCAACTGCTTATATAAAGATAAGCTAAAATAAATCGGGTTCTTCTGTCAACATAAAATTATTAATACCGTATTGTTATAATAATTATGGTATGACAACAATATTATTATTGACGAACGCCGATAAAACATATAGTGTCAGTGTTAATATGAAAGATGATAGATGAAAATTTTCTTTTTATACCATTTCCCGGCCATTGTTTATGCGCTGGCAATTTTTCTGCTTTCATCGGTTCCCGGGATGAATATGCCTGAGTATGGATTTCTGATGGCCGATAAGTTGTTGCATTTCCTTGAGTACGCTCTGTTTGCTGTATTGATATTCAGATC
>JAAERC010000144.1 GCA_024230695.1 Candidatus Zixiibacteriota bacterium | reverse complement strand
TCCAATGTATAACTACGAATAATATTCTTTATTCCTGATTCTGAAAATTTAATATCGCTTCTTTTTAAGCCATGTTTTCGAAGAATATTAGGAATCAAATATTTTCGCGAAATTTTAATTTTCTCTTTTTCAATATATCCGGGAAGTTCCACAACCTCCAAACGATGATTCAAAACTTCCGGGATCTCCTCTACCGACCTGACTGAACAAATAAATATGGCATGACTCAGATCAATTGGCAGACCGATATAGTTATCAAGAAATCTGGAATTAAATTTTGGATCGATAGCCTCAAGCATTGCCATTGGCATAACGGTGTTGGTTTCTTCGGCCAGTGCCTCAACATCCTCAATTAGAATTATCGGATCACAAACTCCAGCATCTTTCAATGTCCGAATAAATATACCCGGCATCGCCCCCAAAAACGTCCTGGCGGTTCCCTTAATATCAGAAATATCAACCAGCGCTCCGGCAGATATACGAATAAATTTCTTACCCATCGCCTTTGCCATTGCTCTGGCCAAAGAGGCCTTCCCGGTTCCGGGTGCGCCTGCCAGACAAAGCGGAGCTCCTTCATCAATACCACCATGAAGTTTCCTGACTGCAATCCGTTCCAATATCTGCTTTTTTATCTTCTCAGAACCATAATATTCAGTCCCAATATCGGATTCGACCTTTTCGAGATCGTATGTTTCCTCACCGCAAACATTCCAGGGTATCCCCTGCAACCAATCAAGATAAAGTTTAGTAGCGCCATACTCAGCCGAGGCAGTC
>JAAERC010000143.1 GCA_024230695.1 Candidatus Zixiibacteriota bacterium | reverse complement strand
TAATGGCCATAGCACTCGGAGTGGATCCAAAAGAATGTAATCTTGATTTGAATCAGGATATTTCAAAAGAATATTTGAAGGGCAAAAATCTTCTTGAGAAGGTTACTGCCTGATTAAATGATAATTTATTTATTAGAGATATGAGGCAAATATGACAGATGTGAAATCAGTTAAGATCGAGGCCAAAATGATTCCCATATATATCATGGGGAAAAAATATGAGGTGCCTGAAACGCTGACAATCATGAAAGCAATTGAATATGCCGGATATAAGTATATTCGAGGTTGTGGTTGCCGCGGCGGTGTTTGTGGTGCCTGCAGTACGGTGTATCGTAAACCGGGCAGTTATAAAATTATGTCAGGTTTAGCATGTCAGACAGTTGTTGAGCCGGAGATGTATCTAACTCAGATCCCGTTTTATCCGGCCCTTAGGTCAACATATAACTTTGAAGAAATGACGGGAAAACCGGAAGAAGTATTTGATTTATATCAGGAATTGTTCCGATGTGTCGCCTGTAATGCTTGTAGTAAAGTTTGCCCGATGGATGTTGAGGTGATGGATTATATCGCAGCACTCAAACGTGGTGATATCAAAGCAGCTGCGGAAATTTCTTTTGACTGTATTCAGTGTGGCTTATGCGCCAGTCGTTGTATGGGCGAACTGCCGCAATACCATATCGCGCAATTGGCTCGACGGATCAATGGTCGTTACCTGACGCCACAGGCGGAACATTTGAAAACAATGGTGGCCAATATTGATGGTGGAAGATATCAGGAAAGTCTTAATGGGCTAAAGGCTATGGATGTTGATATGCTTAAAGAAACCTACTCGGCCCGTGAGTTGGAACCTGCCACTGGCGGCGAAGACTGGACCCCAAAGGAAAATGTAGGACTTTAATTTAAAAATTAATTAGACGAGGATAGATATGCCGTACCCGGAACAATTAAAAGAACTTATCAAAGTTGTAGAGAGCACCCGTGCCGAGAGGGTTGCCCGTAAAGAAAAAAATGAAGAAGTGCCTTTTCTTTCGCTTGATGCTCGCACAGATAGACTAAAATACCACCCAGATTTTAAAGATGAAGGTCGCCACGAGTTGACAATCGGACCAAGTAAGGGATATAAAATCGCTCATGAGATGGCCGAGGTACTTGAGGCACATAGCCGAGTCAATCCGGCTGATGTTGATCTTAGCAAAACCGATTATGAGACCGATATTTTAATTCTTGGCGGAGGCGGTGCCGGAACCTCAGCGGCAATTCTGGCCGCGCAGGATGGTAACAAAGTTATTATTGCCACAAAATTAAGACATGGTGATGCCAACACAATGATGGCTGAGGGTGGAATTCAGGCCGCTACCAAAGGCCATAAAGATTCTCCATATTTTCACTATCTTGATATTATGGGCGGCGGGCATTTTAATAATGTTCCCGAACTTGCTGAAACATTGGCAAACAATGCTCCCGGTGCCATCAAATGGCTTGAGAGTCAGGGATGTAATTTCTCCAAGTACCCTGATGGAACGATGAAAACGATTCATGGTGGTGGTACATCCCGGAAGCGGATGCATTATGCGGCTGATATTACCGGCGCGGAAATTATGAGAACTGTTCGTGATGAGGCTCGTAATCACTCTGATAATATTCAGGTCCTTGAGTTTTCTCCGGCAGTAGAATTGATTCTAAATGAAAAAGGCGAATGCGCCGGTGCCGTTCTGTATAATATGGAAACCGAAGAGTATATTACGGTCAAGGCAAAAGCGGTGGTTATGGCTACTGGTGGCAGTGGTCGTTTACATATCCAGGGATTTATGACGACCAATCACTATGGTGCAACTGCTGATGGTATTGTGATGGCATACCGCGCTGGTGTCAAAGTATGTTTCTTGCATACAGTGCAGTATCATCCTACTGGAATTGTATTCCCAGAACAGGCGGAAGGCATTTTGATTACCGAAAAATTCCGTGGTTCTGGCGCCAATCTGGTTAATATTGAAGGTAATCAGTTTGTCAATGAACGTGAACCTCGTGATGTTGAAGCGGCTTCGATTATTAAGGAATGTGTCGAAGATGGCAAGGGTGTCCCTACACCAA
The DNA here is from genome assembly GCA_024230695.1 of Candidatus Zixiibacteriota bacterium. The sequence goes on along the minus strand of JAAERC010000143.1, from coordinate 4,688 downwards.
CCGGTAAGGTTGGTATTTGGCTCGATTCTCCGATGATTGAAGATCTGGCCGGACCGGGCACAGTTGAACGGGAGTTCCCGGGCAAATATATTTTATACAAACGATTTGGTATTGATATCTCAAAAGAGCCAATGCTGATTTATCCGACTCTGCATTATCAAAATGGCGGATTGGAATTTAAGAATACCGGTCATACATCATTGCCGGGACTATTTGTTGCCGGTGAAGTTGGCGGCGGTATTCATGGTGAAAATCGTCTGATGGGTAATTCACTTCTGGATATTATTGTTTATGGCAGAATAGCTGGTAAGAGCGCATCTTCATATGCCAAAGAAAATGCCAATGGAAGCAAATTAACTTTGGAGCATGTTGTTAAGTATAATGAGGAGGCTGAAAAGGCTGATATCCCGAAAGATAAGGTCGCTCCTATGTTACTTCCTGATTATACTGATGCCAGGACAAAGGAAAAACAATTGACCTCTCACTATATTGGTACTATGAGATAGTTTCACAGTGATATAATTGATTATTGGGATTATGTATATATAAAAGGCCGTTATTAATTATGAATAACGGCCTTAAAATTTGTACAATTTATAATTATAGCATCTTTACGACAATCGGACGAACAAACGAGTATAATAAGCCATTTCGATTAAAATCAACAATCTCATTAAATATTTCATGCGCCTCATCTTCTTCACCGATCTTCAAATAACATAAGCCAAGATAATATTTAAAATATTGATTAAGTGGATTGGTATCCTTAAGAGCCTTGATGGCAACATTGTAATCACGATTCCAATAGGCCAAAACTCCTTCCAGACCAAGATAGTTTTTCAGTGTAATATTACTTTTGGAGGCATGCGCCGATATTTTAAATAAATCCAACTTCGCGAGAGCCATTTCCTTTTTTCCGAGACGAGTATAAACGATTGATTCGGTGAATAGGTAGTTACGATCATAATTTTCCTTGATCCCTGGTTGCATATCAGGGCGTTCCGCTATTTCTCTCATATTAGCACATTCCTGCAAAGCCAATTCAAACTCACTCATTTCTCTATAAATTGCGGCCATACGGCCATGGATCAAGGCTTGAGTATAGATGTCTGTTAATATTTTGGCGTGATCAAGTTGCTCTTTTAGTACTCCGATAGCTTTCTCACTTTGTCCTTCATAAATATATGAGATTGCATTCCAGAAATAGGCTGTATTTGTATCGGCGGTACTACTGGCATTTATAAGAATATCATTATACGCATTCCGGGCTTTTTCAAAATCCCCCATAAAAATATAATTATGTCCAAGGCCCGCGTTTGATGGGACATAATCAGATTCCAGTTTCAAAGACATTGTATAATGCTTGATCGAATTATCATGATCCCCGATGATAAGAAATATCTCTCCCATAGAATCATGAGGATTGGGGTCCGCAGGGCGTAAGTCGGAGTATTTTTTCAGAGCACTGATCGCTTCGGAGTACTTGCCAGTGTTAACATAAGCATAACCCAACATATTATAAGCCGGAGCATAATTGGGGTCCAAAGAAATAACTACGTTCATTTCGTCAATCGACAGAGTCCATTCCTGTTGTCCGAAATAATAAATACCCAGGAAAAGATGCGCCCGCTTTCCATTGGGGCAGACTTCTACTAATTGCTGCAAATATTCCAGAGCCAGTCCGCTACTATCATCATTTAATGCCTTTTGGCTCAAAATAACCAGTCGTTCCGGCTTCGATGCTTTATCAATTAACTCAACAGCACGGGATAACCGAGATTGAAAATCATCTTGAGTGGCAGACGTTATCGCCCAGTAATAATATGCAATTGCAAATTCGGGGTCCAACTCGACCGCTTTTCCAAAAAGTGCACGTGCTTCATCATTGTAAAAATTTTCATTTTTGCTTAATCCATCCAGAAAGATATCTAATGCTTTATCTGATTTTGTAGTAAAAGTGATATCATTGGAAACCTGGCCACATCCTAATATCAAACTGATTACTATAATAATCGCCAAAAATTTTTGTATAAAATACCTATCAAGCATTTACATCTGTCTCCTATTTTTTACTCCATACTTTCCAGACGACGATACAATAATCTGTCTGGATTTGAATTTTCCCTTTCCGCCTATTAATATTCCGCCATTTTATTAACCTTGTCAATAGTAAAATTATATATATACGATAAAGTGATGGTTTTAAATGCTGGCTATTGACTTATTTGAATTTCAACCTACATTGGCGATTTATTATTGCCGACTACTGAAATTTGTCTGGGAAGGAATGAATGGATTTAGTTCAAACATATCTTGGTGAGACTTTTGCCCTTACAACTGCCATTATTTGGGGTTTGGCTGTAATCCTTTTTAAAAAAAGCGGCGAATCGGTTCATCCAATCGCTCTTAATACATATAAAAATATCCTTGCGTTTACATTATTTTTCCTGACGATGTTAATTTTGGGTGAATCATTATTCCGACCTGTTCCGGCAAGTGATTACTGGCTATTGATATTAAGTGGCGCCTTGGGCATTGGGATTGCTGACACTTTATTTTTTAAATGTCTCAATCTTATTGGGGCCGGAATGACGGCGATAGTTGATTGTTTGTATAGCCCATTTATTATTTCCTTATCGTTACTATGGCTGGGCGAATCATTTTCATTGATACAAGTGCTTGGCGTCGTTTTGGTTCTTTCGGCTGTTTTGGCGGCGACCCATAAAAAGGGGAGAGGTAAGGTGTCCAGGCGGGATTTTTTTGTCGGATTACTATATGGTGTTCTTGGTATGGGAACAATGGCCGTGGGAATTGTAATGATAAAGCCGCTACTTGATCAATCGCCACTTCTTTGGGCCACAGAGATTCGATTAATAGGCGGTTTGATTGTATTATTAATTGTGTTTCTGTTTCATCCTCAGCGCAAGAAAATTGCATTCTCTGCGATTGGTGGAAAAGGATGGCTCTATACATTGTCAGGGTCGTTTCTCGGCGCTTACGTGGCTATGATCCTTTGGCTGGCCGGGATGAAATATACGCAGGCATCAACCGCGGCGGCTTTAAACCAAACCAGTAATATCTTTATTTTTATTTTTGCGGCGATATTTCTTAAGGAGCCCCTAAATCTTATTAAAATCGTATGTATTGTTTTGGCGATAATAGGTGTTCTTCTGATAACTTTCGGTTAGATTAATTTTGGACATAAAAAAATGGCGCCCCGCAGAATTGAACTGCGGACACACGGATTTTCAGTCCGTTGCTCTACCAACTGAGCTAGGGCGCCAGGTCGAATATTTTGTTCCTGCTAATGTATCTATATTTCGGCTGTTGTCAATCTATTTTTAGGAAGAAAAGTATAGTTTTCTCACAGAGGGTGTTAGAATCCAAACTAATGCCAGAAGAGACAACAATCCAAGGATAATTCCATAGATATCGATCGTCCCCAAAGCGGTTAGAATAACAATGAGCCCCAAAATAGCGGTATAGCCGATCCATCCCCATTTTTGTCTTTTCATAAATGCTGTACATGTTGTCACAATTATCAAACCGTAAATTAGGAATATCATGTCATCCCCAATATTTTGTTGGGTTTTATCCAAAAATGAAAGAATAATATTAACAACTGAATAAAGTAAAAATGTACAACCCAAGATAATTCCCGAAATCGCCAGTCTATTAATACGAATGCTTTCCGTCGTATTTGGTTCCTCTAGTTTTTCGTTTGAATGAAGAATAATCAATGCAATAAAGCCTATTGTCAGTCCACCAAATGCCCAAGCGACGTAATCTCTATTTTTCTTTTTTGCCAATTTATAGCAAGCATAACCAAAGTATAAATTTAGCAATACCCCTAAAATGGTTCCAATAATACCCATATTAAATGCCCAATCCTAAGTTTTCATTATTAATAACATTGTGCTATTATCGTTAAAATAATTAATTCTCTATTACTTATATTCACCCAAAAGTCCGGCGCCTATAAATCCGGCATTATTGCCCAACTCGGCCTTTACTATCCTGAGATTCTCAGTAGCTGTTGCAAAAGATCGTTTTCGAATTTCTGCTCCAACGATCTCAATATATCCGGCCCCGCCATCAATAACACCGCCACCAAACACAATTGCCTCAGGATTAAGCAGATTTATGATACCTGATAGTCCCGCCCCAAGGATTTTGGCCGATTGATCTATTATTGACAGAGCTATCTCGTCGCCTTTTTTGGCCCCCGAGAAAAGTTTTTTTATACTAAGGTTTTCTATATTATCTGATAATATCTCTTTCATTGTATTGGTCATACCGTCCTTTAATTTTTCGGATGCCAATTTTAACATGGCCGGTCCAGTGCAATATTTCTCCAAACAACCAGTGTTTCCGCAGTCACATTTTTGCCCATTGTAATCAATAACAATATGTCCTAATTCACCGGCTGAGAAATTACTTCCTCGCCAAAGTTCTTTATTTATTATAACCGCGCCGCCGATTCCAGTTCCAACTGTTATACAAAGAATATTATCAAATCTTTTCGCCGCACCAAAACGAAGCTCACCTAGGGCCATTGAATTGGCATCATTATCAACATATACTGGCAGGTTTAGATACTCTTTCAGATGCGAACCCAATTTGGTCCCAACCCATCCCGGGATGTTAGGACTGACCCCGATAACTTTTCCGGTATTAATATCCACCAC
>JAAERC010000142.1 GCA_024230695.1 Candidatus Zixiibacteriota bacterium | reverse complement strand
GGAATGGTATCAAATAATAAAAGAGGAAATTGATAACAATCGTCCTATACATTATGGCATATCCGGGCATTCAATTGCATGTGACGGGTATCGGGACGATGGATTTGGGCTTTACAGATATCATTTGAACTATGGTTGGGGCAATAGTTATAACACCTGGTTTATATTCGATAATCTATCATGTCCCTGGGTCACAGGCGGTATCTGCCCGGTTCCAGATCAGGATATTACATACAATATTATCCCCCAAACTGAACCGATAATAAAAGCCTGGGGTTACTTATTCAGCAATACAACAAGCGGATCAGATATATACCTGTTGCCGGGTGATAATGCCGACTTGGATATTTTGATAAAAAATGAAGGCTGGGATGGAACTGGTATGCATGTTGAATTGGTCAGCCTGGATCCCAATATTGCCGTTACCTCCCAAACGATCTCTTTTGGCGAAAGTATTTTATGGAATGAGATCGATACTACTGAATCATCATTTTCAATATCTATTGATGAGTTCAGCCCAAATCCATACACTGCTAAACTCGAGCTCCAAATAACCGGAGATAACGGTTATGCGACCTTTGATACAGTCTCTATTTTTACAGGGAATGTTACCGGTTACTTCGGTAATTTTGAAACAGATACTACTGGCTGGGCACACGTCGAAAAAACTCAAGGTTATATTGATCAATGGCACTATAGTGATTTCGATGCATTCAGTGGTTCAAATTGCTGGAAATTTGGAAACTCCGGAAGTGATCCTTATGATCCTTATACCGACGGATATTTATTATCACCATGGATCTTATTAGGGGATAATTCAATTCTCAGCTTTCAGCATCGTATGGACGCCCAGGGAAATGAAAATTATGCTGCAGATGGAGGAGTTATTTTTATTTCTACTGCCAAAGACAACAGCTGGAAACTAATTACTCCCAGAGATGGCTATACTCATCCTATTTATGGACACAATACTTGTCTGTATGAACATAATGATCCGTGTTTTAGCGGCAACTTTGCCTGGAAAGAGGAACTTTTTGATCTGTCCGAATATTCGAGTGCATTCAGAATAATGTTCAGGTTTTCGACCGATGCCAGCAATGAATTTGAGGGTTGGTATTTAGATGATTTCACTATCACTAATTCTGACTGCGGTGATGCTGAACAAGATGGTTTGATTAATATTTTGGATATCGTTTTCTTAATAAATTATAAATATAAAGATGGACCGGCACCATTTCCATTGGGTATCGGTGATGTGAACCATGATGCCCAAATCGATATTCTTGATATTGTCTATTTAGTAAATTCAGTGTACAAAGACGGCCCTGAACCGGAATGCAATTAGGACATTTAAAGTAATCGAGAATTGAAAATTATCTATTGGAGGGAAAACATGAAAAAGGTCATTCTTACTATTGGGATGATGTTCATTGTCATATTATTTGGTTTTGGTAATTTAATGGCCGAAACTGATAATTGGGATGGAGTACCGCACCTATTTTTAAACTATTTTATTGATAAAGAACCGTTAAAAAACGACCTTCCGAATATTCGTCACAGAGACGGTACCAGGGATTGGGCATCGACTATTGATGCCGCTTGGGGATATGGGGACTCCAATGCCGAAAAACTTACAGCCTGGACAACTATGAACACAGCTATATGTGATTCATTTGCCTGTTTTAATGGATTAGAAACTAATTTATGGGATTCGCTATATCAATATTTCACTCCTGAAATTCAGGCCGGTGTTAGTAAAGGCCGGTTTTACGGAATAGTCAGCTATTGTCTAAATCACCTCAATGATCTACATACTTTGGCTTATGATCTTGATATTGTATATACAGCTGTTGAACCCGGACTTCCACTTGCCCAGGCCGGTGCCTGGGGATTTGACAATGGTTTTGGTGCCGGCGTTACCGTTTTGCCCGATAGTACGTCCTTGGTTTATAGTACTGTCCCTGTTCATCCTCTTGGGTTAGCACCGGGTGATATAATTTTAGGATATGATGGAGTATTATGGAAAGATCAATATCAATCGTTTGTAGATATGCAGTTTCCAATAGTCAGCCAATCCGGCTCTAAAGGCTCCAGATATAAACATGCCTGGCTTAATTCACCCGGACTAAACTGGCATCTATTTGATACGATTGATGTCGTAAAATACGGCACAGATGATACTGTTCATCTGGCCACTGACACAATGATGTTTCTAAACTCTGGAATATTTATTTCCGAGCAGATGGATATTCCGGGTGTTCCTAAACCAAATTATGGTGCCGGCGATAGAGCAACATGGGGAGTTATTGATGGGACCGAAATTGGATATATCTACAGTATTGGCTGGGCCGGTAATGCCCTACAGCAATTTAATGAGGCAATTAATGAGTTATTGTTTAACCGACAGACAAAAGGTTTGATTATTGATATGAGAACCAATTTCGGCGGTTATTCTCCTCCTGAAGATTATTTAAAACATCTCTTTAATGACTATTTGGAAGTAGCCGGGACAAAAACAAGATGTTCGAAATTCAATCGAAACGATCTTTGTTATGCCAATTGGGAGCACCCAAGTTATCCGACATTTACTATTGATGGCGACCCAACAACTTATTATGACAAACCAATTGCCGTTCTAATTGGTCCCGGATGTATCAGTATGGGTGATTTTACGTCATTATTACTTTCAAAACACCCAATGACCAAATTTTTTGGGAAACCTACAAGTGGGTCACATAGCGGACAGAAACCGTCTTTTATGGATGATAATTATTATTTCGCATTTACTCTTTTGAATTCCTATTTGACTGAATTACCTGATTTACCTCTTGCTAGAAATCCGTTTCCAACCGGCCATATCTATGATGATAATATCCCATTCGAAGAAGTCTGGCTGACGCCGGATAATGTATCCCAGGGTCTGGACGATGTTGTTCTTGCGGCAACCGATTGGATAGTGAGTCTTGATTTGGATCAGGATGGGATTTTGAATGAAAACGATAATTGTCCAATAGTAGAAAATGAAGATCAAACTGATTCAGACGAAGATGGTGTTGGTGATCTTTGCGACAATTGTATAGATGATTTTAACCCTGAACAAATTGATACTAACGGGAATAATATAGGTGATATCTGCGAATATGTTTGCGGCGACATTGATGGTCTGGAGGGTATTAACATTCTCGATATTGTTTTCCTAGTAAATTATGTTTACAAAGATGGACCGGCTCCGGAACCACTTATATCGGCTGAAATGGATGGTATTTCACCGATCAATATTTTAGATATTGTCCTCCTGATAAACAATGTTTACAAAGATGGACCAGAGCCAATCTGTTAGTAGCTGTAAATCCCATTTTTTCGACCCAGTAGATGGCTGGGTCGAAAATTATTTAAAATAATCTCTCGAGCAATAAACTAAAAATATCTTCAGGATGTAGGCAAAACCTGTTCATTAAAGGTCTTGAATAGTAACAACATACAAATAAATATTACTCACTTTTCTTATAAATAAAGTAATCTATTTTTACTTTATTCCGACAATTTATATAGAATTCAAACTATCTAAAAATAATCGAGCGGGGGATTATGATAAAAGTAATAATTATTTCTTTAACCTGCCTATTAATGTTTTCAGGTCTATCGGCACAGACATTGACGCAATGGCAGTCAATAGGTACAGCTGGTGGAATTTCGGGTGATACTCAAAACAATCTAAAGAGTATGGCAGGATTCATTTCTGGCGGTTCTACTGATGATGGGACTAATACTCACTGGGCAGGCCTCAGGTTTAAAACTACTTTGGTAGTTGATGTAGAAGACAATCCTGTGATACCTTTGGAATTTGCTCTTCACCAGAATTATCCTAATCCATTTAATCCAACAACCAGAATAGAATACAGTCTTGAAAGACATTCAAATGTCAGTTTGATCATCTATAATATATTAGGGCAAAGAGTTAATAAGATTGTTAATGAAAATCAAGAAGCCGGGCAATATACGGTTGACTGGAACGGACTTGATGATAATGGCATTGAGACAGCTTCGGGGATTTATTTTTACAAAATAGTCGCCGGGGATTTTATCGAAGTCAAAAAGATGGTTCTATTAAAATAAAATATTATAAATAGATTTGGAGACAAAATGCGTTTTACAATTAGTTTATTAGTTTTGATTATGATTTTCACGGCCAGCCTTTTGGCCGTCGAGGTTCCGAATATAATAAATTTCCAGGGATACCTCACCAATGGAAGTACGCCTCTTGATGGAAGTTTCGAATTAACCTTTAAAATATATGATGTCCCAACTGGCGGCACCGAATTATGGACCGAGACTCGCACTTTCGATGTCAGTGACGGGTATTATTCAATTCTTCTCGGTGAAGTAACACCGATTGATATTTCTTTTAGCGGTAATGCCTGGATCGGAGTTCAGATAACCGGTCAAAGCGAGATGACTCCGCGATATCAGATAGCATCGATGCCGTATGCATATGTGGCCAAACATGCCGACAGTATATCAAATAATACGGTTGACTCAACAAAAGTTATAGATGGATCACTATCTATATTTGATTTACATGGCGGAAGCGCGGCACCGGGACAAACGTTGAAATGGACCGGAGCCGAATGGGCGCCAGCCGATGATGCCTTAGGTGGCGGCGGACCTGGCGAAGGATGGGCCGACGATGGTGATGTTGTTCGTCTAACGACTTCAACCGATTCGGTCGGCATTGGTACGGCTTACCCCAGAGCCAATCTGGAAGTTATCGGCACTATCATGGCTACCAAAGAAATTATGGTCGGAACCAATCATGCGATCAGTGCCGGTTACTCATCGGTTACTGGCGGTGACTCCAACACTGTCGCCGCGGCCCATTCGCATATTGGTGGAGGAGAAGGCAACAGAATCAACGGTACCCATAGCTTCATAGGGGGTGGTGGACGTGATACAACCTTTGGTATTGTTGCTACCATTTGTGGCGGTACTTACAACTCAACAACCGCCTCATCGGGAGGATACTCGACGATAGTTGGTGGAACATTGAACCGGGCTGAGGACGCCTATGACTTCATTGGAGGTGGTGAGGGAAACACGGCTGGCGGGCATTATTCGACTATTGGTGGTGGTTACCATAATCTAACTGATAGTTCCTATTCGTTTGTAGGTGGAGGGTATGGTGACACCGCCTATGGAGACTACTCATCGATTGTCGGTGGGATATCCAACCAAACCGATGACCAAATGGCCTTCATTGGGGGCGGTGGATACAACCATGCCGAAGGAATTGCATCCGCAATCGCTGGTGGAGAACGATGTGCCGTCTTTGGAAATTATGGTTTTATTGGCGGAGGATATCAAGATACAGTCCTTGGCTCCAACTCAAATATCGGCGGCGGAGTCAATAATGTGGTGACAATCGCATCGGAGGGTTACTCAGTGATAGGCGGAGGCGGTGGAAATAGAAATGAAGCTGCCTACTCAACTATAGGTGGCGGATATTCAAACCTTACAGGCGGTGTCAGCTCTACCATTCCAGGCGGGGATGACAACAGTGCTACAGGCGATTACTCCTTTGCCGCTGGAAAATCAGCTTGGGCATTTCACAAAAGTACATTTGTTTGGAACGGAGATACGACAGGCTCGTTTATTTCTACCGATACAGGGCAGTTTCTGATCAATGCACCTGGCGGTGTCGGAATTGGAACCGCAACTATTGAAGCGAGTCATTTATTGCATGTAAATGGACTTGCTAAATTTGAAGTTGGTGGTGGCTCGATTGCGCTAAGTACTCCGGGAGGATGGCCGGGTATTATTTCCTATAGTACCGGCGGTGACAGACGCGACATTATTTACAATAATGATGGAATGCATATTATTGCCAGTACCTCTTCATCAGCGCCAGCACTCACGGAAGGTATAACAATTCTCGACGGTGGAAATGTTGGAGTAAAAACCGCCATTCCGGCAACCGATTTTGATGTGAATGGTGATATACGATGTGTCAGCCTGACTCAAACTTCTGACATAAGGTTCAAGAAGAACATCTCCCCTATTAATAATGCTTTGAATAACATCATGCAGATCGATGGCGTAAAATATGATTGGAAGAATAAATTATCAAGTGATAGAAAATTTAGTGATAAAAGACAGATCGGTTTAGTTGCGCAGGATGTTGAGGAAATTTATCCGGAACTTGTAGATACTGATAATCAGGGATATAAATCGGTCAGTTATTCCAAAATGACGGCTGTACTTCTTGAGGCGATTAAAGAACTCAAGAAAGAAAATGATGAACTAAAGTCACGGATGGAGAATTTGGAAAAAAACAAATAGATATGGGGGCTCTCCCTCATATTGCTCATTGTGATAATTAGTTATTTGTTCGATAATATTTCAAAACGGCAAATATCATAATCCAAAATTATACTTTTTGGTAGGTATTCGAACTTGCCTAAAAGATTTTCATAATTATTCCAAATGAATATATTGCATTATGTAACCAAATAATTATATTTATTTTTAAGATATAAATACCTTGCCATTCAATAAAGACTCTTATTGTTTGGCTTAGATATAGTATTAAGTAGAAAAGGGGAATAGGTGAAACGCATATCAATATCATTAAATTTGATTTTATTAATATTTTTGTTCATGCCAATGATGATTCTCGCCCAATCAAATGAGGATTGCCTTGAATGCCATGAGGAAACTGAATCTGAGATAGCTGTTGGTTATGATCAGAATTTAGCTCTTTCGATTCATCAGGATTTCAATTGTATAGATTGTCATGCCGATCTTGATGGGTCCGAACTGCCTCATGATGAAGAATTAGAAAAAATAGATTGTGGGATGTGTCATGAAGCAGAGGCAGAAACCTATATTGGTCATGGTCGTAAATCAATTTATGATTGTGTTGATATCCCCTGTTGTTCTGAATGTCATGGAAAACATGATATATTGCCCTCAACGGATAAACGTTCGATGACAAACCCGCTTAACTTACCATCGACATGCGGAAACTGTCATGAGGATCTGGATTTAACAGAAAGACACGAAATTTTATACGGCCGGGCAGTTGAGGTTTATCAAAGCAGTGTTCATGGAAAAGCATCTATGGGCGGAATATATTTTGCCGCTACCTGTAATGATTGTCATTCTACCGGTGGTACGGCGCATCGTATTTTAGGTCCGGGCGATCCGGAATCTGCTATCAATCATTTTAATATTCCAAAAACATGCGGTAAATGCCATAAGGCGATTGAACAGGATTTTTGGGAAGGCATTCATGGCAAGTTGGTCAAGCGCGGTGAAACCGATGTCCCGATTTGTACTGATTGCCACGGAGAACACGGAATAATCTCGCATTCTGATCCTAAATCCCGTGTTAGCCCGGCCCGAGTGGCTGAAGCGACCTGTGCACCATGTCATGAATCGGCCCGTCTTAACGAAAAATACGGTACGCCGACCAGACGACTTGAATCCTGGGTTGACAGTTATCATGGATTAAAAAGTAAGGCTGGTGATATGACGGTAGCCAATTGTGCTTCCTGTCATGGGGCACATAGAATTCTTTCGCACACTGACTCATCCTCATCAATTCATGCTGATAATCTTCGGGCAACCTGCGGCAGATGCCATCAGGGAATATCAACCGAAATGGCAACAGTTCCGATTCATAGCAATCCCGGCATATCACAAACCCCAATTGCCAATATTGTCAGACAGATTTATATTGTTTTAATTATTGTTACCATTGGTTTGATGATTTTGCATTGGCTAGTTGATTTAAGAAAAGAGATTAAAAAGATAAGGCAGAAACCTCAGATGACACGAATGAATCTAAATGAGGTTTGGCAACACTATCTTTTAATGATATCATTTATTGTATTGGTATTAACCGGCTTTTCCTTGAGATTTTCTGAAGCTTACTGGGTACAATTGTTATTTGGCTGGGAAGGTGGTTTTCCACTTCGAGGAATACTGCATCGAATTGCGGGTGTGATTATGATGATATCATCCATTTGGCATTTTATTTATCTTTTTACTCCAAGAGGTAAACAGTTTTTTAAAGATATGATTCCCAATGTTACTGACTGGCGTAATCTAATTCAATTAATGGGCTATAATTTGGGCCTAAAAGAAAATAAACCGAAATTTGGCCGCTTCATGTATGTTGAAAAGATTGAATATTGGGCCCTGATCTGGGGAACTATTGTAATGATAGTAACCGGATTATTACTCTGGCTTGATAATTTGGCTATTATCTGGGTTCCAAAAGGTTTCCTTGATGTTATGCTGGTGATTCATTATTATGAAGCGTGGCTGGCAATGCTGGCAATTATAATTTGGCATATGTATTCGACGATTTTTAACCCGGGGATTTATCCAATGAATCCGGCCTGGATTAATGGAAAGATGCCAATCGAAATGTATAAACATGAACATCCCGATGATCCGGCGATAAAGGATATGAAAAAAAAGGATTAGGTGAGAAATAAAACATATTATAGTTGGCCGGTTTTAATAGCATTAATAGTTTTGCCGGGATTAATTCTTGCTCAATCAGTTGAGGATTGTCTTGACTGTCATGAGGACGATGAACTAACCAAAGAACGAAACTCCCGGGAAATTTCATTACATGTGAATGAAAATCGCTATTCAGGTTCCGTTCATGGTGAGGCTGATTGCATAGATTGTCATACTGATTTAGATGGAGTCGAACTTCCTCATGATGAAGAATTAGAAAAAGTTGATTGCGGAAACTGTCATGATGATATATCTGAATTGTATTCAAACAGCCTTCATGGACAGGCAATAGAAAAAGGTATAAACCTTGCCCCCAAATGTTGGAGCTGTCATGGATACCATTATATTGATGAGGTTGATTCACCT
>JAAERC010000141.1 GCA_024230695.1 Candidatus Zixiibacteriota bacterium | reverse complement strand
TTCCGATGGAATTCGTTCCGGATCCAATATTATGGCAATTGGCCGGGATGATCAAAATGATGTTTCCAGACCTCAACTTGTCTCTGATGGCTCAGACGGATTTTATTTGGGGTGGCGCGATGATGCTACCGGCTGGATATACGCTTCCCATGTCTATGGAGATTTAACAAGAGAAACCGCATTTAGAATAAGCAATCCGGCTCTTGGTTATGCCGGTTTATTTGATATGGCACTCTATCCCGGCGGAAAGTTGGCTGTTGCTTGGGAACAATTTTTTACTGGCAGTTCCATTATTTTCCGAATATTTTCAAGCGATGGCACTCCCCTAACTGAGAATATTACCATTAATGATGAAACCACCGCGACTTATCGAGCACCAGTGGTAGCAGTGGAACCATCCGGTAATTCTGCCGTCACGTGGGAAGATTCGCGAAATGGAAATGCAGATATTTATATGCAGTTTGTTAATTCCGATGGTTCCTTATATGGCACAAATCAAAGAATCATCGATTTTGATTATCTTACTGATGAGCAGTTTCTTCCTGAAATAGTTTTTTCGGCGATCGGCGGATATATTATTTCCTGGTTGGATGACAGGAGTGGAACACAACGTCTCTTTTTACAAAGAATCACCCGGACCGATGGACTTATTGGTGACAACCAAAATATTTCCGCCAATATCGAAGGAACTGAAGATTGGTTTATTTCGATGGCTATTGATTTATCCGGTAATTTGGCGGTCGCATGGTCATCGATTGGCAATGGTGATAAAGTTCTAATTCAAAAATTCCTTTCGAATGTCACTCCCGATGGTTCAATTATTACGGCAAATGATATAAATTCAAAAACTGGTTGGGAAACATCGCTTGAGTTTGATAATAACAATAATCTTTACTGTATATGGTCCGACTCACGCCGAGGTAACTGGGACATTTATCTAAGACAATTTGGCTCTGATAGCTCTCCCCTCTCTACTGATGATATTCTCGTTAATGATGATTCGATAGGCGCTCATTCTACTCAACCGGCAATTGATGCATATGACCAGGAATCGGCATATGTGGCAGTATTTTCAGACAAAAGAAACGATGATGGTGATATATTCTTGCAATTGATTGGCGATAACGGGATTTCTGATCTTATTAATAATCCTATCAATATAGATAATCAAATGGTTTTACAAACTGAACCGGATATCTCAATTATTGATGTTGATGCTTTAATAGTCTGGAAAGATAACCGAGCAATTAACGGAGTCATGGGCCAAAGAATACTGGGCTCACATCTGGTTCAAAATATTCCATCTGAAGGCAATTTAATTATTTCAGATACTAATAGCATTACGCCCAAAGCCAATCCATCCGTAGCTACATTTGTTGATGGATCTGCAATGGTATCATGGATAGATTATGCAAATGGTGATGGTCAGATTTACTCCCGAAAAATAGGCTATCAAATTAATGACTGGAGTGAGGTTTTTGAAGTTTCTGACAAACTCACCGAATTTAATAACATTGATATAAATGTTATGTCTGATAATAATATCTTCATTATTGCCTGGCTTTCACAAGGAATTGATGGCGGCCCGTCGGCGATATTTGCCAGATATGATTCAGAAGTTACCTTTATTAATAAATTTGGTTTTAACAGCGATGAGACCGGACAATCAATCTCAAATATTGCGGCCGCATCAAATGCTAATGGTGATATATACTTGCTTTGGGTCGGCAAAGGTGCAGTTGATTATCTCTACCTTACCGTTTTTGATAAGACAGGAAGTGTTATTCATCCAACATATGAAATAACAGGCGGAATAGGTGGGATCAAAGAAGAAATCGATATTGCGGTTGATGGACATGGTTCCGTTATTGCCACATGGGTCGATGATCGCAACAGCCGCGATGAGGTTTTTTATCAAGTTTTTTATCCAGATTTGACACCGTTTGGAAGCAATAAGTCTGTTTCGGATACTCAGCAAAGATATATGAAATCACCCACAGTTGCAATGGATGGACAAAAGGCAGTTATTGCATGGGTCGATTCTCGTGCCAATGGTAATAATGTTTATATGACACAAATAGATTATAGTGCTACTGATATAGACGACTTTGAGCCAAACACTCTTCCATC
>JAAERC010000140.1 GCA_024230695.1 Candidatus Zixiibacteriota bacterium | reverse complement strand
TCATAAATCAGCAGTAAAATTTAAATCCGACCAGCGGTTTTTCCCCTGGTTTTATTCAATAATTTCCAATTTATGCAAAGATTGTCTTAAACGGCGGCAAAAATGGGATTCAAAACAGGTTGATATTGACGATAACGATTTTTTACTTATAACTGAGACAAACCCTGAAAAAATAGTAATAAAAAAGGAACAGGCTCGGAATCTTCGTAAGGCGATTATGCAACTCGATTTTTCGAGCCGTGAAATAATAATGTTAAAGCACTTCCGAGAGCTTTCATATGACAAAATCGCGGAGATGCTTAAAATTCCAAAAGGTACAGTAATGTCGCGGTTGTATTATGCGCGAAAGAAACTGGCAGAAATTCTGGGTGAATATGAGTGAAGAAAAGTACAGAATTTTGCTTTCCGGATATATCGACAATGAGTTGTCGGCTGACGAAAAGCAGGATTTCGAGGTTCATCTGGAGGGATGTGCGGAATGCCGGAAAGAGCTGGAGTCATTTCAAAAATTGCAGGAGGTAACAGGAGCTATGAAATACGCAGATATCCCGGAACAGGTCTGGGAAGGATATTGGAGCAGTCTTTATAAACGGATGGAGCGTGGTGTCAGCTGGATATTTATTTCCATCGCGGCGATTATCCTGCTTTGTTTTGGCGGTTACCATATTTTTACCGATTTCTTTTTAGATCCCAAAGCACCACTCTTACTTAAAATCGGATTCGGATGCGGGATATTCGGTCTTATTGTATTGTTGGTTTCAATCCTACGTGAAAGATTGTTTGCAAAAAAACGTGACCGTTATGATGAGGTATCAAGATGATTATAGTTACAACTGATAATATACCAGGCAAAAAGATAGTTGAACAACTGGGTTTGGTTCGTGGCAACTCAGTCAGAGTCCGACATATTGGGCGTGATATTGTCGCCGGATTGAAAACTATTATTGGCGGTGAAGTGGCCGAATATACAAAAATGCTGGCCGAAACACGGGAACAAGCTCTTGATCGAATGACCGAAGAGGCAATCAAAAAAGGCGCTGATGCGGTAATCAATGTTCGCTTTTCAACATCATTTATTATGAAAGCGGCGGCGGAATTGTTGGCCTATGGAACAGCTGTTAAAATTGAAAATGATGCCGGCTAACAAAGGGAGAAGAATATGATTGGACAAGTTAAATATAGAGATATGTGGGCTCAGGTTTTCATATTTATATTTACTTTTGGGATTTATGGTATTTACTGGTTTTATCAAACCGCGGTGGAGTTGGCTGGACTGGCCAAAGATCATAATGCAGAACCGACCCTATGGACGGTTTTGCTATTTATTCCGTTTGGGGCCCTCTACTCCCATTATAAATATGGTGAACTATATGAAAAGGTCAGCGATGAAAAATTAAATCGCTGGATACTGTTTATGCTTTGGATAGTTTTCATTCCGGCGGTTTGGTTTATTGTACAAACCGAACTAAATAAAAGAGCGACTTTTAATCGTCCTGACGGCCAAATTATTCAGCCTGCATCAGAATAATATTTTATTTTATAAGTATATATATCCGATTCCATCTGTGAATCGGATATTTTTTATGTTAATCTAAACATCATTTCTGTTACCTTGACAATGATAATACCAGCCGTTATACTTTTATAAATATTTGTAATTATGAAAGTAAATAGATGACAATCAGCGGTTTCACAATTATTCGAAACGCAACCAAATTCCACTTTCCTATAAAAGAGTCTATCGAATCGATCCTTCCGATTGTTGACGAATTCATTGTGGCACTTGGTGATTGTGATGCTGATGATACGACCCGCCAGCAGATCGAATCAATTGGTTCATCAAAAATAATAATATTTGACCGCCCCTGGGATAAAAAACTTTTTATTGATGGACATATTTTCCGCGATGAAACAACTTTTGCACTCAATCAATGCAAAGGTGACTGGTGTTTCTATTTACAGGCCGACGAAGTTGTGCATGAAAATGATCTGGAAACGATCAAACAAGCATGTAATATTTATATTGATGATACTGAAGTCGAAGGAATGTTATTTAATTATAATCATTTCTGGGGTGATTACGATCATTACTTATATCATCATGGCTGGTATCAAAAAGAAATCAGGATCGTCCGCAACAATATCGGCGTAGAATCATTTTGTGATGCCCAATCATTTCGAATCAAAAATACTCAAAAGCTCAATGTCATCCAGCTTCCATCATTTATATATCATTATGGCTGGGTCAGACCTCCCCAATTGATGATCGAGAAAAAAGAAGAACAGGATTCGATGCATCACGGCGTAAATGAGAAGGAACAAAAAGAAGAAACAAAAGAAGTTTATGATTATGGACCGCTTGGAAGACTACCTGTTTTTGATGGAACTCACCCGAACGTGATGAATCAACTACTTAAAGAAATTAGCTGGATACAACATCTTGATTATGGCAAAAAACTAAATCTATCAAGACCTCTTAATAAACATGAAAAACTAAAGTACCGATTTTTTACATATATCGAGCAAAAATTAAACGGCGGTCGTCATCTTTTCGGCTATTCCAACTGGAACTTACTCCGTAATAAGTAGTCTATAATTATAATGAAATCACTTTTCAAAATATCAAATATACCTGCTAAATCATTGGTTTGGGTTGCTGTATTTTTACTGGGAATAGTACTATTTGCATTATTAAGATTATTATTCTTAATAATTTATAATAACCTGACAGCCGACTCATCGTTTTTACTTATAGCAGAATCATTTTTTATTGGTTTTCGATTTGACGCGATCATTATGTCGGTGATTATATTACCGCTTCTATTAATATCGCACTTGCCGTTTCTTGACCTGAAGAACAAATTAATTCAGAATATATTTATATCCATCCTAACACCTCTGTTTTCTATCATAACCTTTATGGGGCTGGCAGATATTAATTTTTTTGATAATTTCGGGAGTCATCTAAATTTCTGGGCAGTTGAGTATCTAAGTGACCCTGATATGTTTTTCTATACAGTAGTTAATACCGACGGATTCTGGCCGGTGTTCCTCTTTTGGATATTTATTTCCGTTTTATTATTTTTTATCATTCGAAAGATATTCCGTGTGGTTGCCCAATTTGGTGATTCGGCGAGTAGAACATTAAAAATCAGTTTGTTTATTTTTAGTATTGTACTGTTTGGATTTCTAATTCGCGGACGGACGGGAATCAAACCGCTAGACTGGGGTGAAGCGTTTTTTAGTAAAAATCAGTTTATTAATCAGCTTTGTCTAAATCCGGTGTACACTTTATCTCACTCACTTTATGAGGAATCAAAAGATAACCGCGATATATCCGGCAGTACAGCGCGCTTTAGTTTTTACAATATCAATGACGCCTTTCACACCGTGCAATATTTACTTGGGATAATAGTTGATAAGAAGAGCAGTAAACTTTCACTGAAACGGCAGACTGTGTCATCAAATGAAAACAATTTTATACCCAATATTGTTATTGTTATAATGGAGAGCTGGACGGCGAGCAGAATTGGCGTTCTGGGCGGTGAACAAGGTCTCTCCCCTGCCTTTGACAGTATGAGCAAACATGGATTACTATTTAATAATTTTTATGCCAATGGAGTCAGAACAAATCGGGGTGTCCCTGCGATTTTGTGTTCATTCCCATCGCTTCCCGGTCGATCGATCATGAGACGATACTCCGCCGATTTTCCATTCAAATCTATTGCCGACATTTTATCAGACTTCAATTACAATTCGATCTATGCCTATGGCGGCGATATTGAGTTTGACAATATCAGGGGATTTCTTATCGCTAACGGATTTAATACATTTTATGATGAAAACAATTTTGAAAGCTCAGACTATTTTAGTAAATGGGGTGTACCGGATCATATCTTTTTTGAGAAGATGTCCAATGAAATTAAAACATTCAAACGACCATTTTTGCTTTCGATGCTGACTCTTAGTTATCACGATCCGTTTTTGGTCCCGATCAAAAACCTTAAAATCTATGATGATTCTAATATTGAAAATAAAAGACGAAACTGTTTTTATTATACTGATTGGGCAATTGGTCAATTTATTGAGAATGTTAAAAAACAACCTGTTTTTGACAGTACTATTTTTATATTCACATCGGACCATTGCGACAAACAATCACCTAAATACCCTCTTTCACCAGAGACATTTAGAATACCGCTTTTGATATATACACCCGGGTTATTTGGGGATTCATCACGGTTGATAACTACGACCGGAAGTCAGGTTGATATTCTTCCAACTCTTCTTGGCCTGCTTGATATCGAAACAACTCATAATAGTTGGGGACGGGACTTATTATCACTCAAACCAGATGATTCGGGATTTGCGATAATAACCGAAGGTGAAAAATTAGGATTGATCGAGGGATCATCATTTTTATTTCATCAGGTAAATATTTACAAAAAGCTGTATGATCTCAATGATACGGCATATTTGGAAAATGATTTATACGATTTATTCCCTGATAAGGCAAAAAGTATGGAGCATAAGCTTAATTCATATATTCAGTTAGCTAATTATCTCTCCCGCGGCCGCAAAGAAATAAGCAAATAAGCTTCCCTAACAAATTAGAGGTTTCCCTGATAATACATCAGAATAATTTTATCTTACAGCTATTTTCTTTTGCCCGGCGTTACTCCTTTATCAGTGATATAGGCCGTAACAAGTTCGGTTGGAGTAATATCAAACGCAGGTGAATAAACCTTGACACCCTCTGGTGCAGTTTGTACTCCCCCCCAATTAGTTATCTCATCTAGTGAGCGTTCTTCAATCGGAATATCTTCTCCCCGTTCAATATCCTGACAAAAAGTTGAATATGGCAGAGCAACATAAAACGGGATATTATGCTCTTTCGCCATTACAGCCACAGTATAAGTACCTATCTTATTGGCAACATCACCGTTTTTGGCAACGCGGTCGGTTCCAACAATGACAGCATCGATTTTCCCCTCACGCATCACAACGCCGGCCATATTATCGCAAATAAGGGTAACATCAATATTCTCCTGCATAAGTTCCCATGAAGTCAACCGGGCACCTTGAAGTAACGGTCGGGTCTCATCGGCAAACACTTTAATATTTTTGCCGGCCTTTTTGGCGGCATAAATCGGTGACAAAGCTGTCCCCGATCCACCGGTAGCTAACGCTCCGGCATTGCAGTGAGTCAAAATGGTGTCACCGTCCTTGAGAAGTTTCTCACCGTTGATTCCGATTTTATCGCACAGTTCTTTGTCTTCATTCAAAATCGCCAATGCTTCATCCCAAAGCATTTTTTGGAACTGTTCTTTGTTCTCACAGTTATTGTCAATCGCCGCTTTTAGTGCGCGATCTACTCCCCAGCCAAGATTGACAGCAGTCGGGCGTGCGTTTTTTATTTCATTGGCGATATCGGGAATCAATTTTAGGAACCGCTCAAAATCAACATCAACTTCGGCTTCTGAAGCAACCGCCAATGCATACGCTCCGGCAATACCAATAGCGGGAGCTCCGCGTATTTCGAGTCTTTTTATTGATGTAATAATATCACGAAAATCATCATACTTATTATAAACTAATTCAGTCGGCAATTTTGTCTGATCAAGGATCCTTACTTTTTTTCCATTTTTTTCGATCGCTTCTATCACTGTGAAATTCATTTATTATTCTCCTATTATTTGCACTATAACTTTGCGATTTCGGGCACGATTATCAAAATCAAGAAAAACGATCTGTTGCCATGTTCCAAGCGTCATTCTGCCTGCAACAAATGGGACTGTGATATCCGGTCCAACCAGTGCCGCTCGAAGATGAGCATAACCATTACCATCATGCCAGGTTTGGTCATGCTTGTAAGATATTCCAGATGGGATTAATTTTTGAAAAAACTCCGGTAGGTCCTGCAATAACCCCGGTTCGTATTCAATTGATGTAATCGCCGATGTTGCCGATGGAGTGAAAATTGTTGTGATTCCGGAATTTATCCCAGAAAGATTAATTCTTTCATTGATCTGACAAGTCAAATCAATAATATCACCATCACCTGATGAATCGAATTTGATTTCTTCTGTTTTAATCATGATTGTTATTTATATAACACTCTTTTTATTTTTTTAGTTGAGGTTTTCTCAAATT
>JAAERC010000139.1 GCA_024230695.1 Candidatus Zixiibacteriota bacterium | reverse complement strand
TACTTTAAAAAACGTCTTACCGAAGAACTTCAGCGTGCGGCTCGATACGGTAGATCGCTGACATTATTGATTTTGGATGTCGATGATTTAAAAATAGTTAATGATAATTATGGTCATCCGGCCGGAGATAAATTACTTAGATCATTGGCAAATATTGTATCCGATTCGGTTCGTTCGATCGATTTGATCTCCAGATATGGCGGCGATGAGTTTTGTTTGATTATGTCAGAAACAAGTCGAAATAGAGCTCGTTTGTCAATGGATCGAATCAGAAGCAGGATTGCTTCCAGCCCACTACACCTTGAAGGTGAGGCCGATGCAATCCCATATTCGGTTTCGATCGGAGGGGCGGTATATCCGGTGGATGCCGAATCAATTGAAGATCTAATAAAAGCGGCCGATACCGCTCTTTTGAAGGCCAAGGCAGATGGCAGGAATTGTTCCAGGCTTTTTGAAACAAATTATGATTTAAAATCGACTGAAGGGGAATAAAGGTCGTATAATAAACATGTTTTGGACAAATCGGACTAAATGAATTGTCGATATAAGCCGATTTTAATTATTATGAACCAGGGAAGGTATAAAGTGAGAAAAGATTGTAAAAAAACAGATATCTTTAATACACCTACAATAAAATCAGTATTGTTTTTGCTATTGGCGCTTCTATTTTCAATTTCAGCGTCTGCTCAGCAACCATATATAATTGGTACTGAAGATGTTATTGACATCAGGTTTTGGCAGGATAATAATCTTGATGTCACCGTGCGAGTAACTCTTGATGGAAATATAACGCTGGATATTATTGGCGAGATCAAAGCGGCAGGGCAGACGACCGCCCAATTGGAACGGGAGATAATTAGGCAGATGAGCCGTTACAATAGTTCAATTTCGCAGTCTGTTGTAAGGGTTTTGGAATATAATAATCAGAAGGTTTTTGTCTCGGGACAGGTCCTTGTTCCGGGCAAATATACTTTTGAGGTTATTCCTGATTTATGGACAATTATAAATGAAGCCGGTGGAGCGACGGAATTAGGAGATCTGACCAGAGTTTTGATTATCAGAGGTGGTGATAACGCCGGTGAGGTTGAGACGGTCAATGTAAGTGCTTTAGTAACATCTGGAAAACTTAGTGAATTACCAAAAATTCGTTCGGGCGATACAATTGAGATGTCAAGAGCTCCAGCCGGGTTGCCAGCGGGAACAATGAGTCAGTCTCAGAATTTGAGAAATCTTTTTTATGTTATTGGTGAAGTGAACATCCCAGGTGCAATTAATCTTGAAAAGAATATTGATATTTTGGATGCTATTGCGTTGGCCGGCGGACCAACTTCAGAAGCCAATTTGAAAAAAGCAAGAATTATAACCAAGGCTGGAATTGGCACCCAAATAAAAATGGTGAATCTTAAAAAATATACTGATGAAGCAATTGCCGGGCGTGTTTTTATTAGACCTGAGGATGTGATTTTAATGCCAAGAAGAAGCGGAGGTTTCTTAGGTCTTGGAGTCACCGAATGGGTGGCGGTAGTTGGTGGTATCAGTACTTTTCTTTTAATATCTGATAACCTGGGACTATTTGGATTAGGAGAATAATAGCTTTATTGTATAAAATTTATTATACATTTTAATGATAGTTTGTTTTGACTGGGGAAAATAAATAAGGCGAGCTTGAGATATCGAATAAACTGGAGATATTTATGGAATCATATCGATTAAATAGTCGAATTGTTGAGGGTGAAAAGGAATTTATGATACAAACGCTCAATGATGCTGAGAAAGGTATCGTAAAAACCTCTATTTTTATCGACGGCGAATTTCTTGACGCCGATATCCTTCCTCATTCTGAAGAAATAACAGAAGATCAAGTATTGAATATTGTTAAGTCGGCGCATGGCGAAAAGAAATCAGAACTCGAACATCTGCTGAAGTGTTTTAATGATGTCATTGAAAAGGGATCGCCTGATGCAATGCACCAGCTTGGGATTGCTATGTATTATAAAAAGTTGTATTGGGAAGCTGAACAGCTTTTTCGTTCCGTAGTTAAGATGAAATTGGATTATGATGAAGCCTGGTTTTACCTTTGTCG
>JAAERC010000138.1 GCA_024230695.1 Candidatus Zixiibacteriota bacterium | reverse complement strand
ACTGTCATTAAGTGCACTTGGCCCATCAAATTTTGAAGACATGTTAGTTCCTACGAAATGTTTTAGGGAGCTACAAACCTTTGTAACTATCATTATATCATGCGCTTATAAAATATATAATGTATTCTTATAAGTCAATATTTTTATGCGCTTTCGAGCCAAATTAATTTAGCGACAACCCGTAAAGGCACGTGTCACACGATATCTATAATCATACAGGTTTAACACACTTTGGCGCTGAGATAAAGTACCCCTAATTTGCTGAGATAAATTACCCCCTCCCTTTTTGTTTTCCATATTTTAATTATTAATTTCTTTTTTTGGCACTCATTTTCCCAGGAACCTTAATGAAAAAAATGTATTCATTGTAAAAAGCATTACACACCAAATCCTCGTATCAAAAATCAACAATACTGTTCAGAGAGAGCCTGCCAACAAGCCCGTCGTCGTAAGTGGCAAAAGGAGAAGCTTTCGAGTGATATTGATTATCGAGAGAACCAGTATGCTGCTCAACGGCAATGGCGTTTAAGAAACAAGGGCTATTGGAAGCAGTATCGAAAATCACATCCATCTTATACAGTCCATAATCGGGAATGTCAACGCATTCGGAATAAGAGAAGTATGATATTTTCCACCAAGACATGTTTTTCAACACCAAATCCCAAGATTGCAAAAATGGACGCGTCAGAGTCAGAACCTCTTGATATTTCAAGTTGTTATAAATTAACACTATTGGGATCTGATGGTATTGCAAAAATGGACTCGTTAATTGTTCAATTAGAGAGATATCAATATGTTAGGAGAATTGTTGATGATTGCAAACAGATGACTCGATAGGATAATTTTGGAAAATGCAGTATTTTTTTTCATACTTTGTAATTATGAATTTCCCAGAAAGGAGAGTCACTAATGGGGCCAACAGATCATGAAACAATAGAGCGAATGATTACGCTATGGGATCAGATACTTTCTTCATGTAATGAATTATTTGAACTGTATAAGCATGAATACTTTGATCCATATTTTGTAAACCCTCAAAGAGATAGAGAAAAAGAAAACTATTCAGAAAAAGATATACCATTTTAAATTCTACAATCAATGACTAATCCCATAGAATATATAGAGACCTGTCAGATAGACAGGAGATTTGAGCATTTACGTCAACGTAATTCTGTTGTGGAAAAAGCCCTTTTCTTATCAATAGCATCTCACTCGATCCGTGATCCTCTGCAGGCAATCAGAGAACCAGAGAGTGATAGCTATATTCTTCTTGATGGTTTTAAGCGTTTGCGTTGCTGTTTGAAGCTGGCTATTTCACAAATTCCGGCGATTTGTTTACGCACCAGTGAAGTAGACGGTATTTGTACACTCCTTCGTCAGAAAACATCAACGTCTTTGACCATTTTTGAGCAAGCCTGTCTCGTGGACACCCTCTACACCCAGTATTCACTTGATTTGCCTGAAATCGCCAGTCGCCTTGGTCGTTCCCGGTCTTGGGTGAGCCTTCGTTTCCATTTGATGGATGAGATGAGTGATATCATTCGAGATAAAATAGTATCAGGTTTATTTCCCGTTCGGGTGTATATGTACGGTTTACGCAAGTTTACGCGCGTAAAATCAGAATTAGCACAGGTAGAAAGATTTGTCACTGAGGTAAGTGGCAATGGTTTGAGTACCCGTGACATTCAGTTGTT
>JAAERC010000137.1 GCA_024230695.1 Candidatus Zixiibacteriota bacterium | reverse complement strand
TGTCGGTTGGATTTATTGTTCGCGCCGAACCCCACGCTATCGCCTGTCGCCCGATATAGATGTCGGCCTTTTTCATACTGATTGATATATTACACCTGTCCAGATTATGATAAATGGCAAAACTAATCGGCGTTGGCTGTACGCTTTGTTTGGGATAAAGGCGTGAATCAAAATCATCGAAGCGGTAAGCTTGCCGGTAACCTGAATAAATTCCCATGGATGTTGTTGAGTAATAATTGTCCATGATTTTTGGCATTATACTATATGATACATTTAACTTTATATTGTTATCCAGTCTTAGTTTGGAATCGATTCGGAGTCGATTGGTAACAATACCAACCGGTTTATCAGAAAATAAATTTGATTCTATTCCATCTGAAAAATCATAAACTGCAAAAAAGTTTTTGTAATAACCATTGATACTAAAACTGTCTGATGCGTTTGCACCACTCGTTACAAAGGCTATAGATATTAATATTATTGTACTAAATAGTTTTATCATATTTTACTCTTTTGTCTCATCGCTTTGAATAACGCCGTCACTTAATGTTATCAATCGTCTGGCGCGTTCCATTATTGATGTATCATGAGTGGAAAAAACAAAAGTCATCCCGCTTTTCTCATTTAACTGACGCATCATATCAAGAAGTTCACCGCCGGTTTTGGAATCAAGATTGGCTGTTGGTTCATCGGCCAGGATCAATGAAGGTTGCGAGACCATTGCTCTGGCAATTGCCACCCGCTGTTGTTGTCCGCCTGAAAGTTTTGTTGGCAGGCGGTTGGCGAATCCCTCAAGACCAAGCTCGGTCAGCATCTTATGAACACGCTTCTGTCGTTCTTGTTTTGGGATACCTTGCAGTAGCATAATATATTCAACATTTTCCTCAACGGTCAAAACCGGGATCAGATTATATGCCTGAAATATAAAACCGATATTATCCCGTCTGAAATCGGACAGCTCTTTTCCGCTCATCTCTGATAACTGTTTTCCATTTAGCCAGACGGTACCGTCGGTCACAGAATCAAGTCCGGAGATAATATTCAAAAAAGTCGTTTTGCCTGAACCTGATGGCCCGACAATCGCCGTAAACTCACCTTTTTTAATTGTCAGGTCAATTCCTCGAACCGCATTGACAGGGACACCATTATCCGAATAAGTTTTTATAACCCCTGCTGTAACAATGACCCCATTTTGGTTATTTTGTAAATCATTCATCTATATATTCTCCTTCAACTTCTTAAAAGCTTTTTCGCATCGCTTCAGCAGGTTTCATCTTTGCCGCCGACCAGGCCGGAATCAGCGCCGTTATCATTGTGAAAATAAAAAACAGAAATGGATATGTAATAAATTGCATAACCGATAGAACCGGATAAAGCGGATCACGAAATGTCGTTCCGGCATATTCGATCCCGGTATAATCAATACCATTAATGGCGATAAGCGAAACAGCAACAAACCCCAGGATAGAACCAATGATACTGGCAATAACCGCCAGAGATCCGGCTTCATATAGAATCATCAATCCCATTTTCATTGGTCTGGTTCCAACTGCCCGCATAACGCCAAATTCAAACAT
>JAAERC010000136.1 GCA_024230695.1 Candidatus Zixiibacteriota bacterium | reverse complement strand
GAGTGATTTTCGTTCTGCAATTATTCAAGGCAAGTTTCTTGCCAAACGAGGCCTATGGATTTCAGAATACAGAATTGAATCAGGCTTGAATTGCGGTGGCCACGCTTTTGCGACCGATGGAACTTTGATGGGGCCAATCCTCGAGGAATTTGATCGAAAAAAAGAAGAATTATGTGGCACTCTTCACAAAATGTATAATAAGGCATTAACCGGTATGGATCGTGCCACGATTGATTCTCCACACGATGTTTCTATCACAGTCCAGGGTGGGATAGGTACAGTCGATGAAAACAATTTCCTACTTGATCATTATGGTGTTGATAGTACCGGATGGGGAACACCTTTTATGTTGGTGCCGGAAGTTACCAATGTCGATGATGAGCATTTGAAAAAACTTTCGTCAGCCAATGATACTAATGTTTTTCTCAGTGATCGTTCACCGCTTGGAGTTCCTTTTTGGTCTCTTGGAAACTCGTTTAGTGAAGAAACCCATGCTGAAAGAATAAAAAATAAACGACCAGGCAGTCCATGTCCCAAGGGATTCCTGTTATTCGATACTGAATTTACCGAGATCCCGATTTGTAAGGCCTCACGAAATTATCAACGGAGAAAATTAGAGAAAATTGAAAAGATCGATATTTCATCAAAACAAATAGAAATTCAGCGAACTAATGCTATGGCAAAAGCCTGCATCTGTCATGATCTTGCCGGCGGCGCGACTTTAAAACTGGGAATTGACGCCAAAGCTCGTCCGGCTGTTTGTTGTGGTCCTAATATTACTAATTTTTCCAAAATTGCGACACTTGAGGAAATGGTCGATCATATCTATGGAAGAATATCTCTTCTGACCGAT
>JAAERC010000135.1 GCA_024230695.1 Candidatus Zixiibacteriota bacterium | reverse complement strand
GTGGCAAAATCGCCATCCCAGCCTTCAAGTCCGGCATGAAAATGCATTGAATGACAGTTTAGACAAAGAGCCGGCTCCGTCTGGGTCAGAAGATTATCCGCCACTGTTCCATGTGGTGAGTGGCATGTCATACAATCCTCATTAACTGGAGCATGTTCATATACGAAAGGACCTTCTTTGTCCGGATGACAACTAAAGCATAGTTCCCGAACCGAACCATCATGCGCAAAATCCGTTCCGCCGCCATGTGGATCATGACAATCGAGGCAACTCATATTGCCTTCTTTTAGCGGATGATGTGATGGCATAAAAGCGGTCGCCTTAACATCAAGATGACACTCAGTGCAAAGTTTATTAATTTTGCCGGATGTCATCGCCACTTTTTCAGTATGAATTGAGTGACAGCTTGAACAATTCATGTCAGCCACATTGTGATCGGCCATTACCCAATTACTGAGCTTGTCAGTATTATGACAACTTAGGCAGGTTGACTTGCCATCAAACTGATCCTGATTAGCCGGGTTGATTATCATAGTCGGATCCTCATTCTCTACATGAGCTGAACCCGGACCATGACAAGCCTCGCAGGAATTGTCTGACGTTTTGCTTAGTAATGTTCCATGCATTGTTTTGGCAAAATCAGTTCCAACATCATCATGGCAGTCCAGACATACGCTATTTCCAACTGGAACAGCATCTGTCGGAATCATATTACCCTTAACCGATGAGGAAGACATTCCGATCATGCATAGAAGCATAACCATGGAGACCCCAAATATATACGAATGAGGTCTATTTAGTTTTTTCATCTTTGTCCCTTTCCCCTTTTATTTGTGGACTTTAATCTATACTTAAGTTTATTGTTTTCTCAAACCACGGGCGAATATTGGTACGTTGTTTTTCATGATTTCCTCTGCTTTAAAGTCGCCCCCCTGCATACCTTTCCACAGATTTATACCCAAAACACATTCGGTTACCATTCCCGTAAAACAACTGGCCGTTATTATTGTATTAACCGGTTGTATCAATTCATTTTTCTTTAAGCGATCCAATGACTGTCGGAGAATTGTAATATATGGAACCCTTAAGGTATCAACAACTCTCTTTGTCATATCATGTCCCTTTAAAGAGCAATAAAGAAGTAATCGTGATAACTCCGGGTTCTTCAAATAAGTTTGAAAGATATGCATTGAAATTGCAAAAAGTATTTCTTCGATATCATTCAGTTTTTCAACCTCTTCAGTAAGAGATGTTATATCGATTTTATTCTTTAAGGCTTTTAGGACTTCTGCAAACAGTTCTTCCTTAGAGGAAAAATATCTATATAAAGCGGGTTCGGTTATTCCACAGGAATTTGCTAATGAGACGATGGTTGTTTTCTCATAACCATTTTGAGAGAATGATTTGGTAGCTTTCTCAATTATCTGTATTCGTCTGGCTTCTGAGGATAATCTTTTTTGTTTCTTCTCTTTCATTTTAACTCTTTCATTTCATTCACACAATCATAAGTTAGTTATCGTTCACTAACTTAGATAGTTTACAGTTTTGTCACAGAATTGTCAAGAAAAAAACAAAAGAATGATATTTTTTTCACATACTGGAAAAAATAAATATTGGAGATATTACCATAACTTGCACCCCACTATAATGTTACAGCAATAATTAAGGCGCCCAATAGGGCGCCTTAATCAGAAATCTATTCAATAAGATCTTTTAGCCTTTTTTCTCAGCCTTTTTGGCCATATCGTGTACGCCCTTAGTTTTCATCTTTTCAAAGTCGAATTTTTCTTTGGCGCGAAATTCTTCAGGAACATTTTCATGACAAGTTTTACATACATCTGCAGTAGGCACAATTAAACCAGCGGCTACTGCTTTATCATGATCCTGCATTGTAGATTTTTTCTTATAGTCGGCTCCAGCACCATGACAGGCTTCACACTGAACACCTTCCAAAAGTTCGCCTTTAGCCGTTGTTCCGGTAGAGTGACATTTGACACAATCTTCCTTCTTTTTCTGTTCATCTGAAAGCAGATCGTAGGCTTTGGCATGTTTGGTTTCGGCCCATGAAGGATGAATACCATCTTTTTTATGGCACATCTTACATTTTTTGGCGCCTACAAATTCATGTTTGGCCTTGGCATCATCACCGGCAAAAGCCAGAACACCAAACAATAAAACGACTGCCAATAATGTCGTGAGGATAGTTACTTTTCTTAACATTACAAACCTCTCAAGTTTATTATTCAATTAATACTATTTTTGTCCTGTTTTGTCCTTCCATATTAGTTATACAAAAAATATGACTTTAAAGCAATTATTTATTTTAATAATAGAATAATATTTTTTACGCTTTGTCCTAAGTATAGTTTCTTTTGTTAAAATGATTTACAAACGATGGATTAACGGATTGGGGTAATTCGGATTCAAATAAAACCTCATAGTAGTTGATATGGTGCTAATTCGGTGTTATCGGTTTGTGCCTTCAATACTGCTGTGGTAAAGACAGAAAATGTTTCGATCAGACCGCAAAGTTTATTTGTCTCGATGACTTTCAAATTATTAACTCTAATCCATATAATAAATAGACTAAGATAGAATTTGACTTAAGTCAATTTATTTTCTTTTTGAGTCAACTATATAATGCGTTATAAATTTATAACTTAATAGTAGAAATTTTAGTTGCATAACGCATTCAAAAAGTAGTATTAATGATTTGAGTTTTAATGCCTGACTTTAAATTAATTGAGTAAAATATGAAACCGATTTCTATTAACAGAAAAGGTAGATATGCCGGATAAAAATGTGTCACGAAGAGGTTTTTTTGAAATCCTGGCCACTGGAGGAATACTCGGGGTTTGTGCAATGATTTTCTACCCTATTTGGAAATATATTACTCCGCCGGAATCAGGAGAAGCAAATTTATCACAAATTAAATTAGATTTTTCCCGGGCAGATATTGAGGCGGAGGAAAAAAAATCAAAGACATTCAAGTTTGGGCGGAAATTGGGAATCATCATTGTTGCTTCAGATGGTACATTAAAGGCTATGGCGGCGACCTGTACCCATCTGGACTGTACTGTCCAGCATCGTCCAGATTTGGGAATTATCTGGTGTTCCTGCCATAATGGCCGTTATGATCTTGATGGTAATAATATTTCCGGACCTCCTCCCCGACCGCTGGAGCAGTATGTTGTAAATGAAATTGATGGTGATATTTTTGTATCGAAGGAGGAGACTAATGTCTGATCCCGGTAAGAAAAATATTATTACTGACAATAAATTTTATGACTATATGAATGAGCGGCTGAAGTTGAACGCAATGATTGACTATATGAGTGAGAAAAAAGTTCCTCAGCACTCACATTCGATTTTTTATTATCTTGGTGGATTAACCCTTTTC
>JAAERC010000134.1 GCA_024230695.1 Candidatus Zixiibacteriota bacterium | reverse complement strand
GGCAAAACACTTCTGATGGTATCGGGGGCACTGGTTGAGGACGGGGAAACATCGGAACTTTTTACCAATCCCAAAACAGAGCAGTGTAAAAAGTATATCAGGCGGGAATTGAAATGATTGAAACCGGATATGTTCAGGTTCTGACCGCTTTTTTATTGGTTGTTGTGGCTTTTATTCTATCGCGGGTAAAATCTATTTCGGTTGAAAAAGAGATAGCCTATGGTTCGGTCCGGGCATTTATTCAGTTAATTGCTGTCGGTTATGCTCTTGAATTCATTTTTAACAGTGAATCAATTTATTTGGTATTATTATCAGTGCTGGTGATGCTTTTGGTGGCTTCCTATACTGCGGGCCAGCGAGCGCGAATGTTTAAGGGCGGTTTTATTATTTCATTTATATCTTTGTCTATAGGTTCTTTGGTCACACTTGGACTGATGCTGGTTCTTAAAATTATAAGTCCCGAGGCAAGATATATAATACCTCTGACAGGTATGATTATTTCTAATTCGATGAACGCTGTTTCAATTACATTTGACAGAATCGGCTCTGATCTTAAGGGAAATCGACTTGAAGTTGAGACGGCTCTGGCTCTGGGGAAATCATGGAGGCAGGCATCGGGAAGATTTTATCGAGGTTCGGTCAGAGCAGGAATGATATCGATTTTGAATTTTATGAAAACGGCCGGAATTGTTGCTTTGCCGGGAGCGATGACAGGAATGATCCTTGCCGGCGTTTCTCCCCTGAAGGCAGTGTTAATACAGGTAATAGTTGCATATATGATATTATCATCAACGACGATCTCCTCGATTGTTGCAGGGGAGATAGTTATTCGGAAATATTTCAATGATGCCGAACAATTCACCGGTTAGATTATTCCGCTTGATTTTCCATTAAATTTGATTAAATTGGCTCATCCGGTAATACCGGCTGGCACTGCCAGTCTTACGAGTCCGGGTTTTTGCAGTTACGGATTTTTGATTTACAGGATGATTTCCGTAACGCAAGGTTTGATTTGATCGGAGAGGTGTCCGAGTTGGCCGAAGGAGCACGCCTGGAAAGTGTGTAAGGGTCAAAAGCCCTTCCTGGGTTCGAATCCCAGCCTCTCCGCTTATTATTTTGCTACTCTTGTAAGTTTTTACTTGACTTATACTTATAATTAACGATATTACTTATAGATGTCCTTGTGGCCATATTGTGACCAAGTGGAGACGTTTATATGGGCAATATTTATAAAAGAGGTAAAGTTTGGTATATCGATGTTCGTTCTAAAGGACGCCGTATACGTAAGAAAATAGGCTCTTCCAAGAAGATCGCCATGCTGGCATTACAGGATGCCGAGGTTAAAATCGCTCGGGATGAGTATGGTTTTGGGGATAATGATATAGCCCTTGATAAATTTATCGAACGTTTTATAGAATACTCCCAAGCTAATCATAGAGAAGCTACCACCAAAAGATATAGTGCCGTTATAGATCATTTTCAGACGTTTATAACAACTCTTCGTGATGTCTCCTTTATCTCTGAAGTTACTACGGAAGTAATAGACCGGTACAAAATCTATCGTAAGTCATCCTGGGTTAATGGTAATGGCCACCCTGTTGAAAACGAAAATGAAGTTACAAATAAAACTCGCAAAGGTGCCAGAGCTCATACTATTAATTTTGAGGTAGATACTCTCAGAATGATATTCAATCTGGCTATCAAATGGGATTATCTTAAAGAGAACCCGACTAAAGGTGTTAAAAGACTCAAAGTTGATGACTCCAAACCACCAAGATTTCTAACCAAAGAAGAATGTCAGAAATTATTGGAAGCATCGCCACCTGAATTATACCCTGTTTATTTTACATTCCTTAATACTGGAATGCGAAAGGCTGAGCTTGAGAATCTTCAATGGAGTGATATTGATCTAAAAAGAGAACGGATTCGGATCAGACGCAAGGAAAATTGGCAGCCTAAGACAGGGGAGAGGGAATTGCCCATAAATGATAAGCTGCTTCAGCTACTGATAGATTTAAGGAAGCAGAGAAATGATAGCACTGATTATGTTTTCGATATAATAAACTCTGGTCATTCCCACAATTGGTTAAGGCTTGAACTTATCAAGATTGCCAGAAAAGCTGGCATAAAGGACTTAACCAAAATCCATACACTGAGACATACATTCGCCAGTCATTTGGTGATGAATGGTGTTGATTTGCCAACCGTTAAACGATTAATGGGGCATACTGATATTCAAACCACAATGATTTATGCTCACCTGGCCCCAGAACATCTATCTGATGCAGTAAACAAGCTCAGTTTAATTTGATTCAACGCCCACCTATATAGTTTTTACAGTTTGGGATGGGCGTAGGGCAACCATCCAATTTTTGACAAGGTATGGAACCTACCCAGATTTCCGCTTGCCTCCTTATTTCTAGTCAATCCCCCCTTTTTACTAAGATTATAGAAATAACAAAGAAAAAATATAAAAGAGTTTTCCAAGAAATCTAAAATCACCTATTTTGTTGAGTGTATAAATCTCTACATGTAATCGGATTGAATTAAATAAAAAAAGAGCGGAATAAATAAATATCCCGCTCTTCAGTAACGTCAAATCCTGAATATTGTAAACATATTATTTTAAAAATAACATTTTTAATGTACTGAGAAAATTACGCCATCTGCTGAATATATATAACTTCAATGTTTAAATTTCATTCTCCTGCCTTTTCTTAAAAACCTCTGGATTCTACCGGAAACACATCTCCATTGTAGGAATTTATAATATACTTGCTATCCCTATATATATTTCCACTTGCAGATTTCCAAGTCGGCCTGCCCATCATTGTAATTACCCATACAGGTTCAACATCTTTATTCATATATGAAATCAAAACATTAATGCCAATAATTTCTTTTGCCACCATCGCCGCAGATTCATATTTTTTTATTACTTCTATAAAACTTAAGTTTGGGTATAATTGGGGAGTCGAAATATATTTTCCCGAACCACCCAATTGATATGGCCATTTGTAGCTATAATCTTTTTTGTCATATTCTTTATTATCAACATTAATAGCATTTACTTCCAGAAGATTCCCTGAGATAGAATCAAGGAGAACAGCAATATTCATATATTTATATGATTTCAAATCCCCTGATGGAATCGCAGAGCCAGCATTAAATCTCACACTATCAAATGTCACCTGCCATGCACTCTTACCACAAAAAACTTCTCTTGTAAATTCCGAAACATCATTACTTACTTTTTTAATAGATGCATTATATTTATAATTGCCCTTTGAATCTAATCTTTGGTTTGCGCCTAATCCAGCTATTTTTAAGGCTGTTTCAACCGCATCCTCTTGAGTATTTATTGCATTTTTTATCAGAGTTGTATCAATTGGATTTGTATCTGCAATCGAAGATGAATGCATGCAAACCAAAATAAGTAAAATTGTGATTATTATTATTTTCATAAAAAATCTCCTGTAATATTTAATTTAAAGAACAAAATTCATATATCATTCTGCCAAAGGGAAAATATCCCAAATCTTCAATGTTGTTCCTCCTGTGTCAACCCAAGCTCCCCATTCTTTTTGTCTGCCCGTCGCAGTTGTTACGCCAATTATATCATTGACATCAATACCAAAGTTTGCATTATTATAAACGCCATAACTATCAATATACCTGCAGTTTTTAAATTCACAACTATCATTAAGGGTTCCAGGCATATCAGTTTCGCGGCCAGATATTTCACCTTGCCACACAGCATAATTCATAATTTTGTCCGTCCACCAATATGAAACATCTTCCTGATGGTGAAATTCATCGTCGAATCTCATTAAAATCATTCCGAAACTAGGATTTACACTTATTTGATATGAATGAAACGATCCTTCTGTAGGTTTGTCAGTAAATCCAAGATGTATCGGCCTACCGTCCTCATAATAAGGTCCTATTTCCAAATAAACGTTAGTATTCGTACTCCCTTCAATGGCATCTCTCCGTTTCATATATCCAGCTTGAATAAAATAAACTAATGGGGCGGAATTGATGAGTGCCTCCTGTATTCCAACCCATGCACAACTCATTGCATTCTTATCCAAATCTCCACATAGTTTCCCATATCTTGTTTCTATATCTGCCATTGCTGATTTACAACCACCTGTCCATGTAAAGTCCCTTATTGCGTACGCTCTAAATCTTAAGGTGTCGTGAGAACAACAATTTACACATTGTGAGTCAGCATAGTTTGCAGCCACAAACGTTCCCATTTCCGCAGAAATAAATCTATCCTCATAATCTATCATCTCAACGTCAGGCGGCAGGCCGAAGACTTTTGTAAAATAATTTCCCGGTGGAAGATTATCAAGATAACTGACATTAAATTTCAATGGAACATCCTGATATGGACCTTCATTAATAAATGTGGTGTCTCCTAACTGAACCAACTTATCATCCCTGAATAGACCAACACCATAAATACCGCCGCCAGAGGGGGCTATTCCACTAATAAAATTTGTTCTTGAAATTCCACAACAGTTTTCTTCATCGGAACCTGGATCATAATCCCCAATACTTATTGAGTTCTCTACTTCGCCAGTACTACTACTGCTACAATTAATAATTAATAAAACTGATAAAATCATCATACCTAATATTATACAAGGAATCTTCATTTCAGCACCACCACTTTCTTAGTTGAGACGTTATCCCCGGCAATCAGTTTGGCGAAATAGATGCCGCTGGCCAGTTGTCCGCCGGAATCGTTGCCTCCATCCCAACGTATTTTATAACTGCCTGCTTCCTATGAATGAAGCGAACCACCAGTACTATTAGCCCACTCACAAGTGACACCAGCAATACTAGGGAAAGAATTGATAAGTATACCATCTAAATTCCTATTAATAAAAGGTATTAAAATATAATCAAAACCAAAATACTCGACACCATAATTAATCCATGCAAGTCAAAATAAACTACTCTCCGCATTCTACCCAATATAAACTTATTTGACGTATGGCATGGGATATTAACTTTAAACAGCCATTCACCTGTGCTGGCATCAACAAATATCACCCTTCTAAATAGAATAGCATTCGGGACTTTATTATTTTCCCCCTCCACTTGATGTCCAATATTCACCCGTAATTCCATCAAAAGTCATTACCCACGATGTGAGAATTGTTCTCGCCAAGGTATTGCTTTCACCACTATCTGAATTTCTAGGTGGTGGACTAATAGTTCTTGGAAGCCCATGAATTGATACAATCCATACAGGAACTCCCTCGGTGTATTTTTTTGTCTTCTTGATTACATAAATGGCTTCGATTTCAACTGCCTTTTCAAACGAGAAGGG
Organism: Candidatus Zixiibacteriota bacterium; assembly: GCA_024230695.1. The sequence continues at coordinate 13,880 of JAAERC010000134.1, read as the reverse complement.
ACAATTTTTTAATGTTTCAAAAAATGGAAACGGATCTTTGTCAGGTAATCCAATATATTCAATTTTACCACTTTTTAATTGATCTTCTACAATTGTTGGTGATTCCGGACGGGGAACAATATAAGATGTATCTTTAAGTCTTGACCATATCTTGAGAAGTTTTCCGCTTTCAGGATCAAGCAGGACCTCAAAATCGACATCGGGGATATCATAATTCATTTCCCTAATAGTATTCAGAAGGATATCTTGGAACACCACTCTCATTGATTTTTTGTTGTTAATCATCTTGTGAATGAATGGTGTTTTATCATTAGAGATGATTGTGCTATCTACTAAAATTTGATTATCCGTATTGAAGTTTTTGGATGGTTTAATACCCATATATTTTGTTGCCAGTGATTTGGCATTTTCATACGAGTTTATAGATTGAGTCTTATCTTGTGCTGTCACAGATAGTATTGTAAAAAACACAGTAAATATAAATGTTATTAAAATTCTCATTAAATCCCACGACATTTGCACTCTAATAAGACTAATAACTCCCCACCTGTTTCTCCATTATTTATCTTTTTCGGTTTTATGCATGAAAATCTATGGTATATCTATTCGCTTATCCCATGCGCGGTCAATAACTTTCCTGTAACTCCATCGAATATAACATCAATATTCACAATAGTGGTACCTTTATGTTTTTCAATAAACATAGAATCGGAGTCTATTGATGGAGGAGATACAACCTTAGGAACTGAATATAGTGAGACTATCCAAGTAGGAATATCTGGCTCACCGGCCTTTGATTTTCGCAATATATAGACCGCTTCGATTTCAGCGGCCTCAAACAACGCAAAAGGGCATTTTCTTAATATTTCTAGAAATGGATATGGTTTTACATCAGGAAAACCAGAAAACCTACGATTTGTTTTAATTAAATCATCCCGATTTTTCACGTCTGATGTGTCTTTTAATTTGGTTGATATTTTTAATAGTTTTCCGGTTTCAGAATCAAGTAATATTTCAAAATTTAATGGTGGCATATTGTAATCAACTTTTTTTAATGAACGGGCAGGAATAGAGTCAATTAAAACTCTATGCAATTTTCTGTTGTTTATCATGTTATTAATAAAAGGAGTTTTATCATTTGTTATTGATAATGTGTCAATAGTAAATTGGTAATCTCTTGTGAGGTTTTGTATTTTCCCAAAACCAGTGTACTGTTCGGCAATTAGTCTGGCCTGATCATCAGAGTCAATTCTTACATTAGTATCATTTTCTGCCAATATATTTTCAAATGTGAAAACAAAGAATGTTGTTATTATACAAAGCAATACCGATTGATTTAAAGTCTTCATAATTAACTCCTTTTCTATAATTATTTTACAAAATTATTGTTTCTCAGTCAAAGTTATCATTCTGATAAGGGATATTTATCCCAAATCTCAATGGAATCGGCTGCTGCTCTATTAACACCCCATTCATCGATATTATCATTTTTAAGCTTATCTGAAGAATGGTATAAAATAGGGCGAAATTCATCATTAAGTCTCATCGCCTCACATTTGGAGAAAATGCCTCTGTGCTCATTGGTTCCATGCATGTCATTTTCGAAACTGTATAATTCACCCATCCAATCTACGCTGTTGCCAAATTGCTGAAGCCAACCAAAATCAACAAGTCAATATATCTGTTATTTATCAAGATTGGGAAATAATCTCGCTTTATCCTCAGGTTTTAACGGCACTCCTGGAACTGTACTGGTTAAAATGACTTTGCCAGTTTCGGCATCAATGATCTGCCTAACTCTATTTAATTGATATTCTGGGACCCAATCTGAATCTGGGCCAAACAGCTTTATGGGAGAAATTCCCACCAAGGTAATTATCCACACTGGTCTGGGTGGACGATTACCATAAGAAAAATAAACATATTGGCCCAAAATTTCTTTTGCACTCAGTGGATCATACGGACAAGCAAGCAGGGCTGCATAAAAGTCTATTTTTGGTCGATCATCGGGAATACTTAGATACTTATGTCCTCCATCACTTATTTGCTTCTCTGCAGATTTTTTATCTAGTATGGGACAAAGAGCCAGATCCTTGGTGCCGTATTGGCATTCAATTTTTAATAATTTGCCGCTGATCGAATCAATATAAATATCAAAATCCCTAAGGTTTGCTTCTTTGTAATCTGCCACACTTTTAGATAAAATATATGAATTCTTGGCCGAGATTTTCCATACTGGGCTATTTGATGAGTAATGTCCTAGAAATGGAGTGGTAGAATCTTCAAACTTTACTGCTTTTGCTAATTTAATGAGATCATTATCTTTAATCACCTTTTCAACAAATCCGGCATAACTTTCTGCCTTTTCTATAGCCTCCAATTTGGTTTGAATCGGTATTTCCCTGGGTTTCTCAGACTGTTTATTATCCACAGCATTTGAAACAAAATATACTAAAAATAATGTTATTAAGATTCCAAAAAACATTTTTATAGATTTACTATAATAGAACATATTAAACCTCTCTTATTTATTATACTAGTTTAGTCCTTATATCTCCATTATTTTTTTATAGCGGACTATTGAGGATATAAATCCCAAATTGCAATTTCTGAAGAGTCGACCACATCTATGATCCAATCATTCCAATCATCGCTATGAACAAGGTCAATAGTTGTATCGATTGAAATCTCGTTAAACTGGTCTTCCGATAACCGAATGCTTAACTCAGATAAAATACATGGATCACTTATAGTTCCCGCCATATCATCTTCATAGAACTCGCCAATTTCGCTTGCCCATTGCACCAGATAGCCGGGGTAATTCCAATTTTCGGTTGAATATGCACTTAATAATCCCCAGTTACCTATGGAAAAGGACCATTTTCCTTCTACTGTATCCAAAAAACAGTAATAATCCCATTCTATTCCATCGTCGGGTGGATAAATATCATCATAAATTTCTTCTTGCTCGTCTTTATAGTATCGGTTTTGTTCAGGGGCAAATTCACCAGTAATTACTTCTGTATAAATAAAATGCCATATATCACTATTACCATTATGATTAGCCGGTATGCATTCCCAACCAACCCCGGTTTGCGCCCATATTGAAATGTATCCTTGCGGATTATACATATCATTAATTACTCCGACCCAAGTAACATTAAAGGATATTTTTGATGTATCAGTATGAAATGCACAGGGCAATCCATACCTTGCCTTTATTTTAGCACTGGCCCCGGTAAGACCTCCGATCTGTTTTTGTAGAACCGCATGGCGTCTCTGACGCCCATCTTCCATATATGTACAACAATCGCTACATTGTGTTACAGTATAGCCGTCTAAAATAACTGGCTCAAAGTCCTGGATTGAATTCCTTTTTGCCGCGTATCCAATATCAGCAGGATTTTCAACCGGGTATACTTCTAAATAATATTGGCCTTCATCAATATCATCAAAATAATCGACTTTAACCGAGAGTGTTTCGTCAAGAAATCCACTCGTAAAATGCTTTGGTGTTCCCACAGCAACATAAGAACCTAAATTAATGCTGGCCGCATACCATGCCCCGCCGTCAGGCGGAGATCCATATACCAAAGCATTACAAATATCAAAAGCATCTCCACAACAGGAGGGATCTGTCCACACCGTATCGATTGTAACAAACGAGCCATCAGAGGAACTGCCCCCGCTAGGGCCCCCAGGTGTACATCCTATTAATAATGATAATCCTATAAATATTATACAAAATATTCTCATTTCAGCACCACCACTTTCTTAGTTGAGACGTTATCCCCCGCAATCAGTTTGGCGAAATATATCCCGCTGGCCAGTTGTCCGCCGGAATCGTTACCTCCATCCCAACGTATTTTATAACTGCCTGCTTCATAGAATTGATTGGTCAATGTTTTTACTGCTTGCCCTAAAATATTATATATCACGAGATTAACATGCTCTGACTGTGGGATGGCAAACTCAAAAGTTGTACTGGGATTTGATGGATTGGGGTAGTTTTGGCTCAATTTAAATGATCCACCAACATCAACAGTATCTGTTATCTCTTCGGCAAAGAAAGTTGTAGTGACATTGGATGCATATCTGCCCTTGGTTATCAGAACAAACTCCCTCTCTTTGGCCAGATCTTTTGAAAGAGATTGAAATATCAATGTAATCGTATCATTGGGAGAAAGCGCTGTATTAATACCATCTGCATTTGTTAATTCCTTCTTAATATTTCCCAACTTGGAATGCTCAGCTTTCAGTAAAATAAACTCTTGGACTGGATTAGAGATTTTCTCAGCATTAATATAGGCAATCTGATCAGTTCGATAGCCTACATTCCATTGATACCTGATTGTCAACGACCCCTCTGAATCGACTTCACCCTGTAGATGTAAAAGTTGTTTACTTCTGTTAAATTTTTTACCATAAATCGTCTCAAATATTTCCCAGGTAGTATCCCTTTTAATTAAAATTTCCAGATGATTGGGAATCCCAGCCCATCCGGGATTGGGTGAAATTTTTGTGGGCGTATTATTATCCGGCCATTCTTTTGGTGGCCGATCAATAATTATACCAGGATTTTCATCCGCTTGAATTTTATTTGACTTATAAGCACCGGTTGTTGGTAAGTTTTGGTATTCAATATCGAGATAACCCGGTTCGTAACAGAAATAAGAGTTGCCGTCTTTTTCCATAACAAGCCTCGTAACATCAAAACCATTATGATCCACCACTCGCGTTGGGGCAATCATTTGATCTTTGCTATAAAATGCGCCTGCTTTATCCATAACTGTTTCTATATTTGATTCTCGATCCAATGCCGCCAATGAGATTCTATCAAAGGTTGAAACGTCATTATCATTTTCAATTATTTGCAGTCGATAAGTTCCATTTTCCTCAATTAGAGGTAATTTTATATGGTGCGATTCAGTGAAATCAGATGTTGCCAACTCAACAGATTGTGACAGAGCCATAATACTATTGTCCGGCTCATATCTTTGCCCATTCCATACATATAAAGTTGGGCACCCGCTTGTAGACGGAGTGCAGTTGGCATTAAATACAGTCGTATCTACGGTAGCATCAGAACAGTGAAAACATGAACTGCAATAAAATGTTGGAAGTGGATTACATGTCTGACAGCTTGAATCCGCAGCCCAAAGATTAAAGTCCAAATCAACTTCCCCTGCATTTGGATTATAGTAAGTCACATAATAAGAGTTCCGTGGTTTACTGATAAAGTCTCGATGATCGTCCGGATAAGTCCCATATTCAACAATAATCCAAAAAAGGTCTTCATTAAATGAACTATCCGCCCAGTCCAATCTCCACCAGCAATTTGTGGCATATCTAACCATGCTTTCAATAGTTGGGGCGGTAGGCTGAAATCCCTTTGGGGTATTGGTTGTTGTCGGAGAAAAAGCCGAATATATATCGGCTCCAAATCGTGAACGGATCTTATAAGTATATGAACAATCCTCTGTAATGCTTTCATCTGTATAAAATGATTGGGTTGATGCCACAGAAGCCAGATATATATCATCACGAAATATATCAAAAGAATCACATTCACATTGGTCAAATGGATCACCTCCGCTATAATCCCAACTCAGGCCAATTTCAAAATCGCCCACTTCAACTTCATCACAATGAAATGAAAGAATCTCATCCGGCGCCTTAGGAATGGCTACATATACCGAGTTTTCTACAATCGTATCGGTTGTTCCAAATATTGACTGAACTCGTGTAGTAAGGGCATAATTACCACTCTGAGCAGAAGCATCTATTTCATAAATAAAAGAATAATCTCCAGCCAAATCAACCGGATGGTTTTCAGAATATATTTCGATTCCATCTCTGGTTACGCTTATATCAGTTACAGAGGTGCCGCTTTGCGTCCAGTCAAAATCAAGCCATTTAGATTGATCGGGAACCGAAGGCATATAGGAAAATTCATCATTGAGAACCTCACATCCCTGTTCATACCGTCTGATACCAGTCTCAGTTCCAAAATGTTCGGTTACCAATGCTTCGCCAAGGATTAAGGGTTCGTATGGATTAGATGCATAAACAAAACCATCGACAATTTCAAAATGATTTGGATAAGTTAACTCTTTATCCCCAATGCCTTGTGAACCATATACTGCTATTATTTCGGTAAGATCAGGGTCCAATAAGTATATCATGCTATTATAGCTATCAACTACATAAACACTCCCAAATCTATCGGCACTAATTGATGTTAAATATGCATCTGGTTCAAAAAGGCCCGGAGGTGTTGCTATCCATTCGTATGTATCAACTATGTTTTTTCTTATTATTCGCCCATTTCCATTATCGGTGATATAGAGGTAACCAATAGCATAATTATTTGTATAATTTTTCCCAAAACAGATTGATGTGGGTTTATCAAGCTGATTATCATTTGGACCAAAAGAAAAGAGACTATCAATCATACTAAAAACATCATTTGTCTTATTCCATATAGTAACAATTGAATTATCACGACTTAGAATTGCTATCTTGTTAGTTAGCGTACCACTGGGAAATTCGATTATATCGGATGCGACATCAACAGGAACGTCAAGGCAATAATCTATATATGCTCTGCGAGCAAATGTTGGTGGGTTACTCCAAAATGCTGTGTATATTACAACTCTATTATTAAACGCATCGACAATAAACCAATCATTCTCTATATTATCAATCCCCATTGGCGAGATAAAATTCAAATCGCCATCACCATGGGAGCCCTCTGTAAATATAGCAGAATCCAATGGGGACAAAAGTTTCCATTTCGCATTTACAATTAAACGATCCCAATTGGCATCAGAAACAATCATACAATCATACTCATATACATTATTGGGATCATCCATAATACATGCCGCAACCCCATAAGGTCTGTTAAAAATATCGTCGCCATTAAATAAAGTTTGGCTTTCAATGGCATTAAAACGATTACAGTAAGAATTGAGTTGCTTCGACAGAAACATATTATCACTTAATGGAATGGTGACGCTCATAATCGATTCAGAACCACCTGATTTGGTAGTTCTACCGGTTTTATTGGAAGTCACTTTAAAACCATTATCAAGATTTTCCAATCTATCAAGAAGATGGTCGATATTTGTTATTTCCAGGTAATGAGCCTTCTTTTTGAAATTCAAAGTAATCGTGTCAGAAAATAAAAGATTGCTTACATCAATTTTTACCTCAATGGATGTTGAAAGAATCTCTGCCTCCCTGTTCAACGCCTTTATGTTGAAGTCAGCTTTCATTTTAGCTGAAGATTTTGATGCAGAATTACTGGTTGACACCTTGGGAATTAACGACCGTATTCTTTCACGGATAATCTCCTTATCCGAACTTCCAATGGCCGGAGTAAGAATATCCAGATTATATTCGGTTGGATTTTCAATTGCTTCTGATAATGCGCGCAGGATTAAATAGGCGCGCTGTTGATCCGTTAGCTCAACCTTTGTTATATCGTCTCCTGCAAAAACACAATTCCCGGGCTGAAATACTACGACCCAGAAAATAAATGCCATTAGGAATAATTGAAAAACTTTGTTTTTTTGAATCACATTACCCTCCTTATGACCGAGGGGAAGGTCATAGTTATGACGTGTACCGGCCTGATTTGTTTTATACCTTACATCAACTTAATATACTCAACAGGGGTGTCAGAACCTGACACTGGAAAATAAAAAACCAAAAAATTATAGGAAATTTGTAATATTATTTTGTTTAATATAGCCTGGGGGACGTTTTTTAATTAAGCAACAGCATCTATTTACAATAGACGATCCAGCCAATTCTCACTTAATAGATATTGGCTATAAATCAGTTAGTTCAATGGTTTGAGGAGGAATAAAGAAGTGTCAGGAAAAGTTCAGAATCTTTGTGACGAGGAAAAAAAGAAAATCGAAGCTTTATTTCGGGTTACAAATTCATTAAGGGATAAGAAACTTTTAGAAAGCGGCCAATTTCCAATTGGGCATAAAATAAAAGCGGATTCCACTGAGGGTATATTAGAAGAATCTATTGATGAGCCAAACGAAGAGTTTTTGCTATCTGCTTTAGTAGAAATAAGAAAACTCATTCTCAATGATGAACCTGCAAACTTAATGAGACTTCATAATGTCATATATCAAAAGATAGATGACGAAGAGCCAAAAAAACAACTAGGTGCATTAAATAAAGATTACAAGAAATCATTAAATAAGGGTTTTACTGGTTATTCCGTTAGAGTACAGACTGGCACTTCTCCAAAGGATGTAGTAAAAAAAACGCCTCAAGATTCTTTGGATGTTTGGTTACATGGAATCTATTTTCACGATAAAGAGGAAGTGGCTGAATCACTAAATAAAGAACTAGTGAATGTTGAAAAGGAAATGCGAATTCAGTTCCTATTAGCAATACGAGCTACAATAATAACCGCGTTTAATTATGAGAAATTCATAAAAGACCATTTCGGGGATCAGTTGTAATAAAGCCTATGAATATTGTCTCCATCCAAGTTAGTCGTTATTCCGTTTAACCAAATCCGTAAATATTGAATTATATAGAATTATTTCTGCGGTCTGTGCCCAACTTGTGTCCACCATTGGCCAAAAAACATAAAACTAGACACAAACAGACAAAAACAAACACAAAACCTAAATTATTGGAATTCTTTGATTTAAGTCATAATTAACTGTTATGCATAGTGTTATAAAATTATAGTGTGGAGAATCCCAGCCTCTCCGCTTTATTATTGTTAAGTTAATGTCCCCCTACACGGTTCGATATACATCCTAGATACCCTACTAAAGATTTCCATCCATCAATAGATGAGTTTATAATCAAAAAAACTATCAAATAGGTGTTGATATATTACACTCGTTTAAATAAAACGCGAGGTAATAAATGAATTTTCCATGCAACATGATTCTTAATATTCAAACACCTCCTTTTTATCTGGATAATAATGGCTTGCTATATAAAGGGGATTGTTTAAACATTTTGGGGAAAATGCCTAATAATTCTATTGATTTTATTCTAACGGATCCTCCATATGGAATAAATTTCACAAATTCGAGAAGAAACAAAATTAAAAATGATTCCAGAGTAGATGCAATTGATATTTTTGAACAATTTATAATAAAATCTGCCAGAATATTAAAACCCGGCGGCTGTTGTTGTGTCTTTTGTTTCAGTGGCGGCAGGAAACCTCTATTCCCAATTTGGATTCAAATAATGCAAGAACATCTTGAATATAAGAGTACGGTTGTATGGGATAAGCAAATCATAGGATTGGGTTCCCATTATAGACATATATACGATTTCATTCTTATTGGAAAAAAGACGGGCAATAAATGTAAGTGGAACGGCGGAAAGAATAAATCAAATATTGTTCACGAAAGAAAGGTTATCCCAAAATCCAGTGCTCATCCAACCCCCAAACCTGTTGAATTAATGAAATATTTTATTAAACTTCATTCAAATGCTGATGATATTATACTGGATCCATTTGCGGGATGCGGACCAACCCTTCAAGCTGCAATTGAATTAAATAGAAAATATATTGGTATCGAAATAGAAAATCGATATTGCAGAAATATTGCCAATAATTTTAGAAAACTTAGTTCAATTTGAATTTAAATGTCTATTAAAGTTCTATATACGTCCCAAGTACCCCGCTTATTAAATATGTTTCTGCCTTCGGCAAGCCCTAATTTAAATTATCTCAATTCAAAAAGTCAGTTACAGATCCCAGTTACGCCGCTTATAGAGCGTCTTGAAACGAAGGGTCACGTTGTTACTTTTTAGCCTTCGGCAAGCCTATGAGCCACCCGGCGACCCTGAAGTCCAAAAAACTGGACGCGCTTAATCATGAAACATTTAGATGGGAACTTCGTAAACTTGGTATATATGGAAAAATAAATCAAGAAAAATTATAAATACAATAAAAACGAACCGCTTAGGATCAAATTATAATGACCAAAAATAAGTTTTTTAAAGGAAGTTTATATTTTACAGGAATAGTAACAGTTGGCATATGGTCACTATTAATATGGAACCATTATCATGGTGGTGTGCCAAGCCACCATATACTACACCAGCAAGATTTGCCTGCAATTTCTAATTGGTGGGGAGGTCTATTACTTCCCCTACTTACATTATTTTTAGCTTATCGTATGCAAAATAGACTAATTCGTAATAATGATAATAAGTCAAGCTCACTAAAATTACCAATAGAATATATTTACGGGTTTCTCTTTGCCTTATCGTTTGGAATACTACTTTCTCTGTTTTTCACTCTTGGTTATTCCAATCTTTTAGGTTATATGATGTATGGGCTTTTTCTATTGGCCCTGTTCTTTCCAGTTTATCGAGCAGAATGTTTCTTGGGATTTGTCATTGGTATGACATTTACATTTGGAGCAGTTCTTCCCACAGGAGTGGGTGCCATATTTGCATTAATAGGAGTTGTGCTTTATCTATATGTTAGAACTGGGATAATATTTGTTATAAAAAAAGTTATCCCTTTATTATCACCTAACAAGGACAATATCAAAAAAAATATTTAGGATGAGGAAAACTAAGAATCGCTATCATCGTATATAAAAAATATTGGGATTTAATATGAAAGCTATCGTTCGCACCAAATACGGATCGCCAAATATACTTCAACTACGGGAAATTGACAAACCGACTCCAACGGACAATCAAGTACTTGTGAGAGTGCAGGCAACGGCGGTCAACCCGTTTGACCGGCATGTTCTACGCGGTAAGCCATTCTTATTACGCCTAATGGGTTTTGGACTTTTGAAACCGAAACACCAGATACTTGGGGCTGACATGGCCGGCCGGGTTGAGGATATTGGAAAAAATGTGACTCAATTCAAAGTGGGTGACGAAGTCTTTGGCTCAGGTATGGGAGGATTTGCAGAATATGTATGTCTTAGTGAAAATACGACGGCACACAAACCGGCAAATCTGACTTTTGAACAGGCGGCGACCGTGCCGGTCGCAGGGCTGACTGCACTGCAAGCTCTTCGAAATCATGGAGGACTGCAATCTGGACAAAATGTATTGATAAACGGTTCCTCGGGTGGTGTAGGAACATTTGCTGTGCAGATCGCCAAGGCATTAGGAGCGAATGTAACCGGTGTGTGCAGTGAGAAGAATGTCGAAATGATTCAGTCGATAGGCGCAGACAACGTGATCGATTATACAAAAGATGATTTCTGGTTAAACGGGAAGCAATACGACCTGATTATTGACAACGCCGCTTTTTATTCAATAGGTAAGCCACTGCAAGCACTAAAAACAACTGGCACCTATGTCGGAGTGGGCGGTTCCTCCTCGACTGTCAGTGCTCTTAAATCGCTGATCTTTAATCCTCTTATTGCGAAGATGAAGGGCAAAAGAGTTGTTTCATTCATGGCCAACATTAATCAGGCAGACATGGTTTTCATGAAGGAGCTCTTAGAAGCCGGTAAAGTTGTGCCTGTCATAGACAGAAAGTACTCCTTGAGTGAGACTCCTCAGGCGATTCGATATGTCGAAGAAGGCCACACAAGAGGTAAGGTAGTAATCACAATCTGACCAGAGATAGTCGCATATACGATCATCTTGAATTCTAATCACTCATAATTGATTATCCTCCTACGACTTCCGTTGATCTGAGCATAATGAATTAGTATCTCAAACATGAATACAATCAAAGTTTTGGGAGAGTGATATTGGGGTCGCCTATTTTATTATAGAATAAATTCAAACCGAAAAGTTCTGGCCATTGAATAATCAAACCCGCTTTTTATTTGTACAAAATGTTTGGTCACCTTGTGACTTTTGGCTTTATTTTAGATCGTCTCGATAAGTGAAATTCAATGCTTATTTCATGCACCTTACACAATTTAATTTATGTTGAATACTTATTAATTTAGTGCTAATTTTGCACTGCTGAATTATGTTGGTCAGTTGACGACAATATAATAATGGGCTCTATATATGGCACACTTAGTATATTGCTAATTGAAATATAAAATTGGGGAGATAATTATGCCGGCAGTTTTATCTGTAAATAAAATCAATGAAGTATTTATAAAGAAAAATCGAATCGATCTTGATATTACATATATAGTAAATCCAAATGGATCGGAATCGTTTCTAACAATTGATGAGATAGAGCAATTTGCCCCGACTGTTGTTGAAAAATTACAGCTTCTAAAAGCCGGCAAGGGTGATTGTAAAGATGGTGAAACGCCGATGCTTGGATGGCAGACACTTCCCGATGAGATAACTGCCGAACATCTTGATAATGTTTGTGAGGTGACATCAGAATTGGCTAATAAAATTGACGCCTTTGTTTCGCTTGGGATCGGTGGGTCGTATCTTGGGATTGAGGCGACCGTAAAAGCGCTTTCGCATACTTACCAAAACCAATTATCAAAAGATAAAAGAAATAGTGTCCCCGAAATCTACTTTCTGGGGCAGAACACTGATCCCGATTATCTCAATGATACTCTCGATATGCTCAAAGGAAAAAGGATAGGGGTCAATGTTATCTCCAAATCAGGGACTACGACTGAAACGGCTATTGCGTTTCGGATTATGCGGAGTATACTAGAAGAACGGTTTGGCGATGAAGCAACAGAATTGATTATTGCCACAACCGATAAAAACAAAGGTGCACTTCGTGGATTGACCGAACAAAAAGGTTATCAATCGTTTATTGTACCTGATAATGTCGGTGGTCGATTTTCAATATTAACCGATGTTGGCCTTGTTGGATTAGCTATGGCCGGGATTGATATTTATGAATTTGTGGCAGGTTTTTGTCATATGAAGGAACGGACCAACAATGAAGATTTTTGGAAAAATCCGGCGATGGTTCATGCGGCAGTGCGGCATCTGGCTTTTCAAAAAGGAAAAAAGATAGAAGTGGTAGCGACAAATTCTGCGGCGATCTACCAGCTGACCCGTTGGATGGAACAGATCTTCCCCGAGAGTGAGGGGCATAATGGATTCGGGATGTGGGTCTCGCCATCGATGTACTCTGAGAAGCTTCATGCCAATGGACAGATGGTTCAGGATGGTGAACGCAATTTGATTGAGACATTTTTGCGTCTGAATGAATGTAATCGAGACATGCCGATTCCAGTTGATAATGTTGACGCTGATGGTTTGAATTACCTGCCTGATTCAGGGACGAGTATGAATGGTATAAATCAGCTTGTGATTGATGGGCCAGCCTATGCGCATTTTGTTGGCGGGGTTCCGAATATGACTATTAATATTCCGCGCCGTAATGCCTTTAATCTGGGACAATTCTATTATATGATGGAACGATCAGTAGCTATCTCTGGTTATCTTGCTGGTCATAATCCATTTATTCAACCGGGGGTAGAGGCATATAAACAGGCGATGTTTTCTCTGGCTGGTAAACCGGGTTTTGAAAAGAATCGGCAGGAGATGTTAAAGGCAACTGCAGGATTGAAAAAAACGATCATATAAAGCCTTTATTGAACTTTTAGACTTACCCAATATTCTTTCTATTATCTTTAGATCATTAGTTTTCGCTTGCAATAAATATAAACTTATTTTTTATTGTTTTAAATCAATAATCCATATGTGAATAAAATCAGGAGGACAAAAAATGCCTAATTTATTTCGAGTCTTGTTGGGAACTGTTTTATTGGTATTACTTATTTTATCGGTAACGCCTGTTATGGCTCAGCATAAACCCGTTCAGCTGTCATTATTCAATCCGATTCAAATATTCCCTGAAACAGATGGTATTACCGGGGTTCGTCTAAATCTGTTATATGGACGAAACACGAAAGTTATCGGTGTGGATTTTGGATTAGTCAATCATACAACTTCAGGCG
>JAAERC010000133.1 GCA_024230695.1 Candidatus Zixiibacteriota bacterium | reverse complement strand
TATAATGGGAAAAGCTATGATGGCTATCAGACCATGGATGCCAGGAGTCCCTATGGCCTTTATGATATGGCCGGAAATGTCTGGCAATGGACCGGCAATGATTATCCCTATATGCATTACCGATGGATGCGTGGCGGCAGCAATGGCAATTATGAATACGACCTGCGCATATGGTCACGGAACAGCGCTGGCCCGGATTACTATAGCGTGAATGTTGGATTTCGCTGTGCCCGAGATGTAAACAAGAAAAGATCAACGAAATCATAATGTTACTGAGATTGGAAAATAATTAAATGGATTATGATTATGAAAAAAAATATTAATCGAAACAGGTTATCAAAACTGCTTATGGGAAAAATTTCCTGTTATTGGCAGTTAATTAAGAGTTATCAGACAGGACTGCTTTTACTGACCGGCGTTACAGGATTTATCAGTGCACGTTGTCCTGTGCTAAACTGGCACGATCTTTTCAAGCTTGGAGCCAGTCTCTTCCTAGCCATTAGCGGAAGCACAATCTTGAATATGATTTATGACAGAGATATTGACGCGAAGATGGATCGCACTTCTCACAGGCCTTTGCCCTCTGGTAAGGTCAATCCATGGGAGGCGTTAATCCTGGGATTAATAATTTCTCTACTTGGTTTAGGATTGGCATTTTCAATGTCACTGGTTTATGGTTTGATCATTTTTGCCGGTTTATTCATTGACGTGGTTGTATATACTATCTGGCTAAAAAGGAGAACTGCATGGTCCATCATATGGGGTGGGATTGCTGGCGGCATGCCCATCCTGGCTGGGAGGGTGCTTGGAACTGGAGAAATGGACCTTATTGGCGGCTTATTAAGCCTTGCTATTCTTTTATGGATTCCAACTCATATCCTTACATTTAACATTCGCTATTTTAATGATTATGCCAAAGCTGGCATACCAACAATACCATCAGTATATGGTTATAAAAATACCAGGTTGATGGTTGCCATCTCAGCTTTTGGAGCAGCAATCGCGATTGTTATTGGTGCGTTTTCCCTCGGACTATCCTGGGGTTACATGAGGCTGCTTGTGGTGCTTTCATCAGGAATTTTAGGATTAGCGCTAACAAGTATATTCCGTCCATCAGAAGAGATCAATTTCGCATTATTTAAGTATGCCTCCCTTTATATGCTGGGAGCGATGTTGATAGTAACACTCGAAGTGATGCTATGAAAAAGATGTCAATCCCGGATAAATTATTTTTATTAATAACCGGTCATCTGGCGGGAATTCAAATCGTCAATGGGATTGACGGTTATCCCGCCCAGGTGATCGCTTACTTTACGGTTGTTTTTGGGATTCTATTACTTGCCAGTATATTTTTAATTCTATTTGGTTTTGAAATTCTTAACTATTCTCTGGTAGTAAAAATATTTACTTTTCTTCCTTTAATCTTCTCCGCCGCTTTAGTTGCAACTCATTATCCGGATTTGCAATTACCATATCTTGCGTTTGTTTTAGCGGGTTTGATGATAATCCTATTCTCAAAATATTTTACGAATAAAATTTTAACTACAATTATTATGACTACAGTACATGGCATCGCAGGTATAATAATATTTATCCTGCCAATCTGGCTGAGTCTGACTGGCGCGGTTTTACCGATATATGCACTGGTTGGCGTTGGAGGCGCACTAATTGGTGTGGGAGGTTTGTTATTATTTTTTCTTAAAAAAAGCAGAGCAATATTATCACGAAATTTAATATATTCATTTCTACCTGTTTTATTATTGTTAATGACTATTGCTTTTATGGTTGGACTTTCGGCCGGTTAGATAAATACAATGATTATAGGGCTAAATTTTCATGGAAAACTTGACAAGAGATATTATACGCATTATATTTTATATATAGATTTAATAAAAAGAAATTAATACCCTGTTAGTTAATGCTTACTAACAATGCGTTGGGTAGTATCCGGGAAAATATAAATTCTGTTTGCTGATTTGTTTATTGAAGGGAGTAATCCTGTATAAAATTTTTAAAATATGTTAAATATAACCATTTGGAAGTTTGTTAATACTAACTAACGGATGTGGGTCAATATATGATAAAAAAAATAATTTTAAGGTGAGGGATGAGCAATGCTGAGAATTATTTTAAATATGAGGTTTATTATAGCAATCTTAATAACCGCTTTTGGATTCGGTTGTGGATCCGACGGAAGTGAAAATATATTATTTTTACCAAGTGCAGTGACACAGAATGAAACTATACTGATAAACTACCCTGAAGGATACAGTACGCCAAAAATCATTATAGAAAGCCCTGTCAAGGGTACAATTTTACCTGTTGACAGTAATAACCTAACTGTATCTGGAAGAGTTGAAAGGGGAGATAATGATGTAATAAGTTTAATGGTTAATGATAATGAAACACAATTG
>JAAERC010000132.1 GCA_024230695.1 Candidatus Zixiibacteriota bacterium | reverse complement strand
CTATAATCTCTTTTATCATGAACTGAATAATCAATCCCAACAAAGCGTTTATCCATCACTTCCCAAAGCTTGTTATAATAAACTTTTCCAGTAGAAAGTATCGAATTAATAGTCAATTTATCAGAGGGCGTATAGCTCATATTCAGCCAGGCATAACTGTCACCATATTTGCTGGTCAGGAAATTGCCATCATATTTATCCCCGCCATTATATCTTAGTTTATCACCGGCATGTAAAAAACTGGCGGAGATTAGGCAATTATTATCAAATTGATAATCTATTTTACTATATATATCATAATATGTTGGTTTGACATGGTCGTCATCACCTGTAAGTTTTAGAACATAATCAATATAACCACGTCTGGCAGAAATCAGCCATGAGCCTTTATTTTTGGCAAACCGTCCTTCACCCATGGTTTTAAAATTAAGCAGACTAAGACCGGCGGAAAACTTATTTGGTCCCGGTTTGATCTGTTTCGATTTTATATTAAACACACCACTCATCTTATCACCATATTCGGCGCCAAAACCGCCGGTAATAAGATCTATTCCGTCGATTGCGGCGACATCAATAATACTAATAGCTCCACCATCAACTTCTTTGACATGAAATGGTTCATATATTTTGAGCCCATCAAGAGTAACCAACACTTCACCAAAT
>JAAERC010000131.1 GCA_024230695.1 Candidatus Zixiibacteriota bacterium | reverse complement strand
CGCGACTGATTTTATATCAGGCAATGTCTCGGGAACATTCAGCAAATTTAAGGCAATGATCCCATTTGATGACAATAATTTCAGTCTTATCAATCGACTTGAAGAAAAGGGAATCGCGATAAAGGCCGAAACCGAGGGACCTAATTATTTTACGATTTTGATATCAATCGCTCCCTGGTTTCTGTTAATATTTATCTGGCTCTTCTTCCTTCGCCAGATGCAGGGTGGTGGCGGCGGACCAAAAGGTCTCTTTTCATTTGGAAAAAGCCGTGCCAAACTTTTGACTGATGAACGTCCCAAAGTTACTTTTAATGATGTTGCCGGAGTTGACGAAGCCAAGGAGGAACTTGGCGAGGTTATAGAATTCCTGAAAGACCCGGGAAAGTTCCAAAAACTTGGCGGGAAAATTCCAAAAGGCGCGTTGCTTCTCGGCCCTCCCGGTTCTGGAAAAACTCTTTTGGCTCGTGCTGTTGCCGGTGAAGCCGATGTTCCATTTTTCTCGATGTCCGGTTCTGATTTTGTTGAGATGTTTGTTGGTGTTGGTGCCAGTAGAGTCCGTGATCTATTTGAGCAGGGCAAGAAAAATGCACCGTGCATTATTTTTATCGATGAGATCGATGCGGTTGGTCGACATCGTGGTGCCGGCTTAGGCGGTGGTCATGATGAACGTGAGCAGACACTTAATCAGCTTTTAGTCGAGATGGATGGTTTTGAATCCAATGACGGCGTTATTCTTGTTGCCGCCACAAACCGTCCTGATATTCTTGATCCGGCCTTGATGCGTCCCGGTCGATTTGATCGTCAGATCGTGGTTGATTCACCAGATGTCCGGGGCCGCGAAGGAGTTTTGCGGGTTCATACAAAAAAGGTGAAACTTGGTGATGATATTGATTTGGGTGTCCTGGCTCGTGGAACGCCCGGATTGTCCGGTGCTGATCTGGCCAATATGGTCAATGAGGCGGCTTTGTTAGCGGCACGAAAAGAAGCCGATGCGGTCAGAATGGATGATTTTGAAGAGGCCAAAGACAAGGTGATGATGGGAGCGGCAAGGCATTCGATGGTTATCTCCGATGATGAGAAAAAGATGATTGCTTATCATGAGGCTGGACATGCTTTGGTTGCCAAATATTTGCCAGATGCTGATCCAGTTCACAAAGTAACCATAATTCCTCGGGGGTTGTCGCTTGGTGTAACTCATTATCTTCCTGTTAGTGAGCGCAAGACGGCATCCAAGCAAAAACTCGAGACGATGCTGGTTTATGCCATGGGTGGACGAGTTGCCGAAAAAGTTGTTTTTAATATGTTATCAACCGGCGCGTCAAATGATCTTCAAAAAGCGACTGATATAGCACAAAAAATGGTTTGTCGTTGGGGAATGTCGGATAGATTGGGACCTCTCGTATATGGAAAACGTCAGGAGCAGGTTTTCCTCGGAAGGGATATTTCACAACAACGCGATTTCTCTGAAGAAACGGCAAAAGTAATTGATGAGGAAGTAAAAGCGATTGTTGACAAGGCAGAAAAAAATGCAACAGATATTCTCACGAAAAATCGTGATAACCTTGATAAACTCGCCACGGCACTTTTGGAAAAAGAAGTTCTTGATGGTAATCAAATAGATGCTATAGTAAATGGTTCCGATTCCGATGAGATCCCCAAAGAAAAACCAGCGCCGAAAGTCGATGGATAAAGAAAAAATCACCAAAGGTGTTCAACTGATCCTTGAGGGGATTGGCGAAGATTTAAATCGGGAGGGTCTTAAACGAACTCCCGAGCGGGTTTATGAATTCTACAAGGAATTTCTTGGCGGAATCAATCGTAAACCTGAGAAGGCCCTTAAGCTTTATACTACTCCAAATAAAGACGAACTGATTATTGTTAAGGATATTTCTTTTTATTCGATGTGTGAACATCACCTTCTCCCCTTCTTCGGTAAGGTGCATGTTGCGTATATTCCACAGGAAAATAAAATCACCGGATTTTCTAATCTGGTGAAGATCGTCGAAGCATTGGCACATCGTCCGACAGTACAAGAAGAGCTGACTTCAAGTATCGCCGATACAATTATCAAAGTGGTTGCGCCTAAAGGACTGTTGGTAATTATTGAGGCTGAACACCTATGTCTGACAATGATCGGTGTCAAAAACACCGAATCGAATACAGTAACCTCTGCGGTGCGCGGAATATTGCGCAAACAAGCAACGCGCGCTGAAGCTATGTCATTGATTAATAAATAAGAAAGCCATTTTAATACTCAGTTAAAATCATACCGCTAAGTATTGGAAATGCATACTAATTTATTAGAAGCATTTTTCAAATATGATTTTTTAGTAATAAGAAACTCAATCAGGCGAGGTGATAAAATATTTTGTGTTACTAGAATATTGAGCCGCTACCACTAGCAAATGTAAACATCAGGGCAACTATCGCCGCAAAAGATAGAAAGACAACAACAATCAATCCCATCGCCGAGCTTGATAATTTTTCCGAATTTGAACTCTTAGACATAAATACCTTCCTTTAATTTTCCCTTATTATCCCTTCATTTAAATAGACGGGGAAAAAAGATTAAGGTTGCAGTGAATTAGAAATTTATTTGATAATTCAGAAAAGATAAAAATTCGGCATAAACAAATGAATCTTAGACACTTAGTTTAAGAAGACCAGCGAATAAGTTTGAAATGGGTTGATTAATTATTCATTTATTCGGCTGTTGTAGCCCGGTTTGGTTGTTCAATAAATAGTTTGATAGTATCATCATTTAGCAGTACCCATAAGCTGTAAACACCTACCGCGGTTCCAATCGGAAAAATAATCAGGTCGATAAAGCTGACAATAATGACCAATATCCGTGACCATTCTTTAAATTTGAGCAGAAATATCCCGCCAATTATACTTGGAAGCGCTGTCACAACAGCAAATATAACAATTATAGGAGCAATAATGCTGATAATCATTTCGGCATCATGATCATGAATTGATATCCCGACGCCCCATAACAATAGAGCAATTGTAAATGCAATCAGTACCCAGATAATGGTCAAACCGATTTGAAGCCATGCCACGGCTTTGACGTGCTCTCTCATACATATTCCCCTTTCGCCTTAGTCTTATAATTAATTACGATAAAAGAGGAATTGAGTTTCATATTACTTTATTGATTGACATTGACATATCGTTTGATTGATATTAGTTTTCAATTGGTTACATACTACACTGAAACATATAAAATATAAGGACGTAAATTAATATATGGATAAACAACCTATACTAAAAACAGAACGATTGGTTCTTCGCCCATTCAGCCTTGATGATGCCCCACAGGTGCAAAAACTTGCCGGTGATAAGGAAATCGCCCGGACGACACTTCTAATTCCGCATCCTTATAAAGATAGTGATGCTAAGGAATGGATAAGTACTCATGAACCGATGCTGAAAGAAGATAAGTCTGTTACATATGCGGTGATTTTAGCAGAGACTGATGATCTGATTGGAGCTATCGGTTTGACCTTATCAAAAATATATGAGCATGCTGAGCTGGGATATTGGATCGGAGTTCCATTTTGGGGCAAAGGATATTGCACTGAAGCGGCAAAGGTAACTCTTAAATTCGGATTTGAAAACCTGAAGTTACACAGAATATTTGCGCATCATATGACAAATAATCCTGCCTCGGGAAAAGTGATGGAAAAAATTGAAATGTCATATGAAGGATGCTGTCATCAGCATGTAAAAAGATGGGGTGAGTTTCAGGATATAAAACTATACGGAATACTTAAGTCTGATTATGAGAAATAAAATAACAGAAACAAGCTAAAGTAAAATAGATAATTGTTCGGGAAGGCATTATGCTTGGGGATTTGTATGTGTAATTCAATGCGTTTATTAATTGGTATTATAATATGGGCCACTATCTTAGCAATTGCATTATATGTTGTACCGTCAATAGGTTTTGTTTCGACATTTATCGATAACTCGCTAATTGGAAGTGGTGATATTACACAATTTACATTACTTGTAGTTTCATTGGTTCTTGCATATTACTTGAGTGGGAATAATTTGGTTTCTTATGGGTTTAAACTAACGAACATAAAGAATTTGTTCAGACCGATTATTATAAGTATTGGCGCGGTTGTTCTGTTTTTTATTAGTATGAATATTCTTATGGTCTCTTTGGGACTTAATCCGGAAGAGATGGGTGGTTCGGGATTAGATAAATCAATTCCAAATTTTCTTATAACGGTCGCGCTTTTCGCCAGTATTTGCGAGGAAATCTTCTATAGAGGATTATTATTTGGCTTCCTTGAGCCATTAAATAAATATCGATTCCGATTTTTTAAATCAGAGATCAGTCTGCCGGTAACTATCTGCGCATTGATGTTTGGAGTGGGTCATTTATGTTTACTTGGCAAAATGAATTATGTGATTGTTGTCAGTATTATAGTTTCAGCAACGTTATTGGGACTTATAGCCGGATATTATCGTGAGAAAACCGGAAGTCTCTTACCTGCAATCGCGGCACATATTACATTCAACCTGGTTGCTTTCGGAATACCAACAATTATGATGTCTGTTATGGAGTGAGTAACTCCAGGAGCTTTATATCATAAGCATTCCACTCAAAATCCAGCGCGGATTTTTTTAGACTAAAATAAATCGTTGAGGTTTCTGAGTCCCAGTAGTCCATATTGGGCAAAAAAGAGGACACATGTTTGGCTTCTAAGCAATCTGTAGAATAATTATAAAATCCGACCTCTTTGTTATTGAAGATAATTCCGTATTCTGATTTAGTATATCTCTTGTCTGGAAATTGCTCATTATACAACCTACTCTTATACTTTTCAGAAAATAATTTTGGTGAGTTTTTGAATAAGATCAAACCACTGGGATTGGGCATTTTTGATTTAATAATGAATTCGTAAGTATCATCTGTTTCATATATAGTAACCAATTGATTTTTGTTCCGAAATTCGGAAATATACTTGCCGTTTTTACTAATACCAGGAACAAGGTCATTGAGTTCAAATTGTTTAAGATGCAATTTAAAATCACTTTCTAAAGTTTCCCACTCTGTACCATATGTTTGTTGAAATATATTTACAATATTATTTTTAGTTAGCTTTTGTATTTCATTAAATGATCCTGATAGAAGTAAATATATCTTTTTAAGGCTATCTATGCCATAGTTAGTAATAAGCATATGTGAAAAAGCGCCCGAAACAGGATATGAAATATCAGGCATAATTTTATTAAAACTGCTTTGGGAAAGTAAATCTCTAAGTTTGCATATATTTTCTGAAATAATGAATGGGCTTAGTTGCATTACAATCTCAGGTTCTTTACACCATCGTCCACCATATGCAACCGCCAATCCTTCCTGAAGTAATGGCAAAGTATACAGAGGAAGGTCTTCTAATGAATAATTTATTAATAGGTGAATCAATTCGTGAGGATGTGGCAGATGGCGAGAAATAATGGCATCAAATTGAAGATTTGTTATTCCGTGTGCATCATATCCAGTTAGTAATTTCATTTCGTTCTGGTTGCACAGGAAATAATCAATTTTATTTTTCTCTAATTTTTTCATCTTCGTAGATGGAATTGCAAAAGTCTGACAAGTTTTTTGTATAAACTCATCCAGTTTTTTGAGGGCGTATGTATTTATTAGACTTGAATCAGAAAATATCACATTAGCATAACGAGTATTAACTGAATTCCAATTTTGTGTAAAAAGATTTATCCGGGATGTTAAGTAGAAATTGTTATTGGCATTTATAATATAATAAGTGTATTCGATAGAATCATTTGCACTTATTAATCGTATTGTTGCTTTCCAATAATCAGAATTTTTATCTATTTGTAGAATATCTATTTTTGCAACTCCGGCACGAATATTTTCCAGATATTGAATTATAGGAGAATTGGAGTCATACTTAAATTTTTGACCTGTATATTTTATTCCAAGACGATTTGCTTTTTTAATATCCTGCGGTGACCAATAAACTTCCGCTCGTTGCCAATTGCCGGTAATTGCCGCATCGAAATAATTTTCTAGAACTTGTTTCGGTGTAATAGTTTCAGCCAGAACGGGAGTTATAAATGAGATAATCATTAAAACTTTAAAGACAAAAACAATTTTGCTTTTGAACATTTAAGAAAGTTCCCAAATCAGTCAAATATTAATTATCAATGCTTTAGATTCTTTTACTACTAATTAAAATTGTAGTTCCGAATTAATTTCATATTCAATGGCATAAAAAAATGGGGAGCAAATATATCTCCCCATAAATAATTTGAAATATGATTTCTTACCAAGTCGGGCAGGCTGGATCGGCACCACCTTTATATTCAAAATTGATTAAATGCACAATATCAAGAATATCAAGATTTTCATCATGATTTACATCCATTCTGTCCAGAGGATAAGGAGCAAAATCATCTTTGTAGATAAAATTTATAAGGTATACAATATCTATAATATTGATCTCTAAATCAGCATCATAATCGCCGCACATGTAATCACAGATATTTCCGATTCCATCACCATCATTATCCGGTTGCCAGGGATTATAGTGAATCCGACAATTATCGCAGGCGTCGCCAACATCATCCTCATCGGTATCAATCTGATCAAGGTTTGATTCTTCAACACAGTTATCACAATCGTCGCCGACCTCATCACCATCGGTATCCACTTGCGTGGGATTAAACAATCCAAGGCAAACGTCGCAGGCATCTCCAGCGCCATCCTCATCTTCATCCTCCTGTAGATCGTTATAATCATCGGGACAGTTATCGCAGTAATCATAAATACCATCAGTATCGGTATCTACACGATTTAACGCGTTATTGGCATTTATTAACCCATGACCATAATATATATCATATCCGTCAGCTCCATAATCAACGGCGGTACATTCTAATATTTCGCCGACTTCGGCCGGGGTTAGTGTTGGATCATCGGATAAAACCAAAGCGGCCACTCCTGCCGCATAAGGTGATGAAAAAGAAGTTCCCTGAATATATGTGTAATCCCCTGACGCATAACCATCAGAACCGGTTCTATCAGTCGTATAAACCGAAACTCCCGGTGCGGTCATACTCAAGCCAACTCCCCAACTGGAGAAACCAGCCAAGACGGCGTTATAAGTAATTGCTGAGATCGAATGAACTTTATCATGAGATGAAGGATATCCCAAGGTCGCGACAGCATCGTTGCCAGCTGAGGCAAAATGAACCATACCGCTATTATATGTTGATGTATAAGCGGTATTGATTGTTCCTGATGGTGACCCATATGAGTTACTGTTATTACTTACCCGAGCACCCTGGTTTCTGGCCCAATAAAGAGCATCGGAGGTCCAACTCATTTCACCATTCCATGTTCCTTCACTACAAGGAAGATTTGCAACTCCAATTCTTGCAGCGAGCACTTTGCAGCCCGGGGCAATACCAACACCGCCAAGTGCGTTATTAATTATTCCGGTTACACATCCGGCTACCGTAGTGCCATGATTATCACAAGAATTTCCCGGATCGCCACCGGTTCCGTTACCTGTGAAATCCTCTCCTGGCAATTGATTAATATCAGGATGATCCTGTTCAACTCCAGAATCTAAAATCACTATTTTTATATCAGCACTACCAGTGGTTATGTCCCATGCCTCGGGACCATCCATATCGGTATCTACGACACCGCTGAATTGTCCTGTATGATGAACACCCCAGGTATATCCAAATCCGGGATCGTCAGGGATAAGATCCGAACGACCAGTAAATTGCATATCTGGCTCAGCCCAAAGGATTCGTGGATCCTCTGCTAATTTGTTGGCCGCCGCCAAAACATCATAACCGTTTCGCGAGTCACCTCTCAATTGAAATGCCATCGGTAATCCGCTAAAATTATTTTGTATTATATTTAATTCAGGAGCCAAAGACTGCAGAATTGATTCCGATTGCGCAAGATATTCATCTTTAAAACCTACAATAATATCGGGAGTTACCGACAGTATACCGAAATAAACTCCATGAAAAATTGGAGAGGCAAACTCAACTTCCTCAGATTCGACAATAGTTTGAATCATATCATAAGCCGCATTATTGTCCGTTATTTCCGAAACTGTACCCACTCTAAACGAGTTACTAATTCCAATTGATTCTACCCAGTCAACCTCAAGATTGGCATTATCGAAAATTGCAGAACGATCAAATAACTGTTCGCCGGATTTAAGAGTAACCATAAACTGTTTGGTGTCCAACTCGATATCGATTTTTTCATCAAAATAATAATATGCGCTGGGCGGGTCTGATTCGGCATAAAGCAATGAATAACCCGGAATAAGAATAAACAAAGTTAGTAAAATAAGTTGAAAAATAGATTTTTTGTGAGGGGTACTATTCATTGGTTCCTCCATATTTAGTCATGCCAAAAATAATGATTACCTAAATATTACGTTATAGTTGATAAATTTATTTGCTCTTATAAATAACATATTTATATCATATTTTCATGGGCAAACAGGGTCAGGGCCGCCCTTATATTTGTAGTTTATTAAATAAACAATATCAAGAATATCTATTTGCAGGTCGTTATTAACATTGGCTGATCTCATATCAACCGGTGCCGGACCGCCCTTATATTTGAAATTAATTAAATAAACAATATCCAGAATATTAATTTCATCATCTAATGGGTAGTTTACATTACCGCATAAATTGGCGTCACATTCTGTTCCATAGCCATCTCTATCCAAATCATTCTGATCCGGATTTGGAATGAGGGGACAGTTATCGCAGGCATCGTTTATTCCATCTACATCGGTATCGACAATATCAGGACAATCAATGATCGTTTTATATATTGATCGGCCATGAGTCCCGGCCGCCAATGTCCTGGTCGCTGGATGGAAATCAAGATCGTGCACAGGGGCCATCGGGAGCCCTTCACCAAATGGAATCCAAGTAACACCCATATCTTCGGTGACATAAACACCATAATCATTGGCGATCCAAATAGTGTTATCTTCATGCGGATCGGGAATCACATCATGAATGGGTGAGTCGGGAAGATTACCAGCGATACTTGTCCAGTCTACACCATAATTTATTGAACGGAAAATATGCGGCATATGCTCCGACCAATCATAACCTGAAATAGTGGCATAAACAACAGCATCATCTCTGGGATCAACGGTAACACGAGTAAGCCATCTGTTTGGAATACTGGTATTGATTTGAGTCCAATTATCGCCGCCATTCTGCGTCACCCAGATATTACCATCATCGGTGCCAACATAAATAACATCTGTACTAATATGCCCTACATCTATAGTTGTGATAGTTCCAAAAGATGAATAAGTCGGATAGGGTCCATTACTTAAATCATCACTGATCGCTGTCCAATTATCAGCATAATCATCAGTTTTATAAAGCTTTTGTGATCCGTAGTATAAGATATTGCTATTAATTGGGTCCATAGCTATTGGAGTATTCCAATTATGACGATCGCCATCATAATCAATACCATTCATTCCGTAATTCCAGCCAGCCGTCCCATTATTTGATTTCATTAAATACCCGTTTTGATACTCAGCATAGACATTATCGGGATTATTATAATCAACCAGACAATAAAATCCATCACCGCCAAGGATAGGTTGCCAATTGTCTGTGCCGCCATCAGGTGACCGCATACTGCCATTATCCTGCGTGCCGCCATATATTCGAAGCGGGTTTGTTTCATCGATATGAATAGCATAAAACTGAGTATTATGCATATTAGCCAGATTGGACCATGAATCACTTTCCTTGGCACGATAGTTAACTCCGCCGTCACATCCTTCATAGGCGATAAACATCCCGGGGAAATCAGCATTTGGTAAAAGACTTAAGGCATGGTGATCAACATGGATACCGCTGCCATCCCAAGACCAGCTATTACCGCCATCAGTACTTGTATAAAGTTGGACACCTAAAACATAGACTATATCAGGATTACCGGGGCCAACTCTTATCTGTCCGAAATACCAGCCAAACCCTCCAAACATCCCATCTAAATCGCCATCATTTGTTTGGATCCAATTAAGTCCCAGATCAGTGCTTTTATATACGCCGAATAAATCGTAATTATTTAAATCTATAACCGATGAATAAACGGTGTTTGAATATGGATCGACTGTCACACCAATACGACTGATATTTGATGCCTGGGCAGGATAACCGCCAACACCTGAAACCAGAGTCCAGTTATCGCCGAAGTCAGATGATTTCCAAAAACCGCTTGTTATACCGCCAAGTCTTACATGATCACCTTTATAACGCACTTTTTCCCACATACAGGCGAAAACAGTACCAGTAGTCGGATGCAGAGCAAGATCAATACAGCTGGTGGAATCTGAAACATATAATTTCTGTATCCAGGTTGCACCGCCATCATCAGAGCGGTATAAGCCACGTTCAGGATTTAAGGCACCAAAATGTTGGCCACCCACAGCCGCATAAATAGTATCGGGACGTAACGGATCAACAACCAAACGCCCAATATGATGACTGTTGG
>JAAERC010000130.1 GCA_024230695.1 Candidatus Zixiibacteriota bacterium | reverse complement strand
CTTGTTCATCAATCAGGTGAATATAATAATTCCGGTCTTTCTCAATTCGGAATGATAATTCGCCTGTTTGACCGGAAATGATATATTGACTTTTTGAAGAATCATCAAAAACCATTTCGGCCGAAATTACCGGCACATTAGTCTCAATTTTTTTATTCACCCGGGTCCCAATAACGGCGGAAATTGAACCATCATTTTCATCTATAACGGCAGGTTCCAATCCAGTATAGTCTGGATAAAATAACGAGGTCCTGATACCGGTCACTCGCGGCCGATCGACCACATCAATATGCGCCACCTGAGTTGTTATACGCCCGGCCCGAACATAATAATCAAGCGAACGACGGACTTGTTTCAAGGTCGTATAAAACAACAATGAATCACCCGATGAACCGCTCAGAACAGTTTTATCTTCAAGATTGATTTCAATTTTTTGCCAATTTCCACCGCTAAACCTGTAATAAATCGATGCTTCATCAGGAAACTGAGCGCCAGTAATAACTCCGCCCAAATCAACATTACGGTATTTGATGGCGATCTCTTCACCGGGATAAGTAACAAGCTGATATCCAATCGGCGGGGCAATAAGTTTGGTCGGGTTTGACCAGACTTCATATGAGTGCGTGAAAAACCCGGGGAACAACATCAGCAATAAAACCCCAAAGATACCAGATACGGCCAATCTTTTTAGATTTTTCCAAATCGGATAACTTGATACCGCAACCCCAAAATCAAGATTTGCGCTCTCCTTTTGAGCCTGCATAAGTGTTGCCGCAACCAGCGGAGCCGAATACCCGCTTATATTTGGTTTGTTTGTCGCTGTAAACTGTAACGCGGCAATAAGACGACCTTTTAGTTTTGGATATTTCTTTTCAAGCCGTAATGCGATAATCTCATTGTTGTTTGAAAATAGTTTTGAAAAACATAATACCCAGAAAAAATATATCGATGATAAAGCGGACAGAGTCAATAATGTAATTTTGGCCCATACCGGAAGAATCAATATTGTCGCGGTCAGAGATAATAAAACCGCCGTAATAATTAGCACCGCTGTAATCCCGAGTAAACCGGCAAAAAGCAATATCATCCGCTCCCGATACAAAACAGACCGGATACGTGATCTTAGCTCCAATATTTTTTCATTTACTTCCATAATTCTAAAATTGCCTTAATTGGTTAAAGCATAGACAAGAATATTCATTCCCATTTTTAAGGCGGCTGTTCGTTTTTCAATCGGATCATTATGCACCGCCGGATCCTCCCAGCCATCGCCAATATCAGATTCATAAAGGTAATACAACACCACCCGCCCATCAATGATAATACCAAACCCCTGAGGCGGATGGTTGTCATGTTCATGGATCTTAGGTGGTCCGTTGGGAAAATCATAGTAACTATGGTAAATATCATGATCAAATGGAAGTTCCACCAGTCGTCTCTCCGGAAATAACAACCCTATCTCTTTGCGAAGGTTTTTATCCATTCCGTAGGAGTCATTTATAAAAAGGAAACCACCATTATCAAGATAACTGCGTAGTCGTTCCTGCTCATCACTGGTAAATTTGATTATTCCATGTCCGGTGGCAAACAGAAATGGATACTGAAAGAGGTTGTTTTCGGTTATCAACACCGTTTTTTCCAGCGTGTCAACCGGGAAATTGCTATTGTCACGAACAAATTTTAAGAAATTAGGTAAAGCCGAACCACCCCAATACCAATCGCCACCACCGCTATAATGTAAACGGGCGACTGAAACAGCGGAGGGACTAACATGATCTTCATTTTGCAGACGAGCCGGGGCATTTCCCAAAATTCTGCGTAATTCCGGAGTTTGAGCCGAGGTTTCCGACCAAACTGAAATAAGT
>JAAERC010000129.1 GCA_024230695.1 Candidatus Zixiibacteriota bacterium | reverse complement strand
TCCGGTACTTGAGGCTGACGATGAGAGACTCATACCGGATGTGGTGAATTTAAGCTCGGTTAGACTGATCTTAAATGGTTTATGTAAGGAACTGGCAACCGTGTGCTCAGTAATGATTCTGGTTACAACATGTCGCGTGTGTAGCTGAGTAGGCATTTGTCCTTCTTGTTGCATGCCGAACTGGCTCATTTTAGTCTATTGATCGATTTTTTGAAGCCAGAATTTTTCATTCGATGATCGTTGTATTGATAAAGAATCGATCAATCCTTTATTGAACTTATCAATGCTGTCTGGTTGAATTTGGTCGGGTTGAAATTAGTCTAACAATGATTTTCAAAGGTGCTAGATGTGTACTTTATTGAACATACTCCGATTGGAATTTTAAATAATCGATTAATATCGATTGATATATTGTAACGGCCTCAGTTGGTAAGCTCAATACCATAATGTTGTTTTTCTTAGAGCAGTTGCATCACTGCAACCTGTTGTGACAGGCGCTGCAGGCGCCGTTGATAGATCTGGGCGCTGGGTGCCTGGATGATAGTTCGGGTCTGGGAACGGCAGCTGATGGTATGTCACCTATTTCAAATTTTCATGTGTCATTTCTGTTTATGTTAGACTTTCCATAGTAAATTTTTTTTTCTGGGTTTATAAGGTGCAATGCTCTTGTATGAAGTATTAGTCGGCAGTGGTAATTAGCTCATTTGTAAGCCTATTAATTCCAGTTTGTCATAAAATCATAATCAGATCCACTAAAACAGCATGAAAATCGATTAATCAGCAATTCGACAATAAGTGATCGATTTTATGGGGGTTTTTTTTTAAACAGAATGAACTGTAAATTGACAAATCGGAATTTCTAGTGGCACTAGTTATAATTCTTACAGTGTTTGGACTTGATATCCAACAAATCAGTCTATAGTTCACCAGATTTCAATACTGGTA
Source organism: Candidatus Zixiibacteriota bacterium (assembly GCA_024230695.1). The sequence goes on along the minus strand of JAAERC010000129.1, from coordinate 69 downwards.
GATCATTGATCGATTATTGATTTTTCATTGCATTTGATAGGGTTACAAATTGTTAGTCAGGGATTGTTC